>JBDHYK010000066.1:0-13807 GCA_039811305.1 Niabella sp. | reverse complement strand
GTCATAGTATCAAATTTGAATACGAGCCTTTATTAAACGTAAAAGACTTTTCGTTTAATCCTGACTTTTATATTCCTGACGCAAATCTTTACATTGAACACATCAGCGACAAAAGTTATTCTACAAAAGACAAAGAAGAACAATTTAAAAAAGGAAATCTTTTGTTAGTGAAAACTTTTGAAAGTATGACAAAAGACTCTGCATTGTTCAATCACACGCTTGACAGGATTGTAAAAAATCGTTTACCGGCAGACTATCATAAAACAGTTTCTATCAACTTTAAAGAAGAATTTCACGGGTATCACGAAGACGTAAAAGATTTTATTCAACAAATCTTGCGTATTACAGATATGATTAAAGTTGAAAACATCAGCATTGACACCGTTTTAGAAAACGCAAGAAATGACCAACACGAACGGGTTCGCAATTTTTATGAATTAGCAATTCCAATCGTAAAAAAATACGTTCATTACTGCACCGACAAATCATATCTTGACTTCAACGATTTGATTTCACGAAGCACTTCCCTATTTCAAAATCACAGCGACATCGCAAACAAGTATAAAAGCAAGTATCAATATATTTTAGTTGACGAGTTTCAGGACGTAAACAACTTGCAAGTTGAACTCATTAAATTGTTACTTACAGACAATACACAACTTTTTTGTGTTGGGGACGATTGGCAAAGCATTTACGGTTTCAGAGGTTCAAATGTGAGTTATATTGTTGAATTTGAAAAACACTTTGAAAACGCAAAAACAATACAACTCAACTTGAATTATCGTAGCACTCAAAACATTGTTGGTGCAAGCAACGAAGTTATCAAACACAATAAATTTAAAGTTGATAAAGATGTTCAAGCATCAAAAAAATCAGAACATAAAATCGTTGTTTATGCAGGTAATACCGAAGATGAAAACATACAATTCTGTTTTGATAAAGTAAAAGAGCTGTTAGATGACGGTATAAACAATGACGAAATTTTGTTCTTATACAGAAGAAGCAAAATGTTTACGCCATACTATTATAGATTTAAAAACGAGAATATTCGTATTCAGGGCAAGACAATTCACGCCTCAAAAGGACTTGAAGCAAAAGTTGTTTTCATCATTGGTTTGACAGAAGGAAATGGTGGTTTTCCCGACATTTGGCTTGAAGACAGAATTTTTCAAGTGATTAAAAAAGCAAATCACGACTTGCTAATGGAAGAAGAAAGACGGTTGTTTTATGTTGCCATTACAAGAGCAAAAGACAAGCTATTTTTAATCACTCAAAAAGGTAATGAATCAAGTTTTTTAAAAGAAATTCCTGAAGCGTTTACAGTTAGGACAACAAACGCAATTAAGCAAGTAGTTGACAAAGTAATTCTATGCGATAGTTGTTTTAGTCAATTAGAAAAGCTTCATAAGTTTTGTCCATATTGCGGACAACAAGTAACAGACCAATAAAACGAAATTGACAACCAAGAATGACAATAAATGCCCGAACACACAATATCATATTGGCAATAGGCAGGCTGAACGGCTTCGTATCAACTGTAAGCGTTCCCGAAAATGGTAAGTCCTAAGTTCAAGTAATCAATGCAAGAGGTTGGCATCCCCTTCGGGGCGAAGTGAAGCAAAACTACACGATATTCCTGTTGGGGAAATATCAAAACGGGTAATCGAACAACTTGAAAGAGGATATCCCAAACAAACGATTCCATTAGAGCAGATTCAATTACTTATTCAAGAATCAAGAGCTGTTCTAATGAATTAGATCTTTTAAAAGCTATTCGCTGTGCTCAAACAAAAGTACCCTCTCCTTTTAAAACAGTTTTTTTTAAAAACCCCACTTTTAACTTTTACTCTTTAAAGTTCATTCCCAAATTGTACATGGTGAAAGCCCAGATATCGGCGGCTTCGTCAATCACTTTGCTGGTAGGTTTTCCGGCACCGTGGCCGGCATTCGTTTCAATTCGTATCAATACGGGGTTGGATCCGGTGTGGTATTCCTGCAGGCGGGCGGCGAACTTAAACGAGTGGGCAGGCACTACCCTATCGTCGTGATCGCCGGTAGTAATCAGGGTGGCGGGGTAGGCAGTTCCTTTCTTTAAGTTATGATAAGGAGAATAGCCTTTCAAATATGAAAAATGGTTTGCAGAGTCGGAGCTGCCATATTCCACAACCCAGCCCCAACCCACTGTAAACTTCTGAAACCGCAACATATCCAACACGCCTACCTGAGGAATGGCCACTTTAAATAAATCAGGTCGTTGCGTCATGGCTGCGCCCACCAACAAGCCACCATTACTACCACCACGGATAGCAATTTTGCTTTTATTAGTATAGTTTGTGTGTATTAAATATTCGGCTGCTGCAATAAAATCATCAAATACATTTTGTTTTTTCAGCAACATTCCGTTTTTATGCCAGGCTTCGCCGTACTCACTGCCGCCGCGTAAATTGACAACAGCATAAATACCTCCCTGCTCTACAAAAAATGTATTGCTCACATTGAACCCGGGTGTCATAGGAATATTAAAACCGCCATATCCATATAACAATACTGGATTTTTTCCGTCTTTTTTTAAGCCTTTTTTATAGGTCAAAAACATAGGAACCCGGGTGCCGTCTTTACTGGTAAAGAAAACCTGTTCGGTTGTCAGCTCATCCGTGTTGATACTCAACTCGGTTTTTTTATACAACTCAGATTTTCCTGTAGCTATTTCATACTTGTAAATTGTGGGTGGTGTGGCAAAGGATGAATAGGTGTAAAAAAAATCTTTATCCTTCATTTCGGCACCAAAACCACCTGCCGCACCAATACCTGGGAGTTTGATATCCCGAATCCGCTTGCCCTGATAAGAATACTGCACAATTTTGGAAGAGGCATCCTGCAAATAGTTGGTGAACAAACTGCCACCAGCGGTACCTACACCTTGCAACGCCTCGGGCTTTTCGGGTATCACCGTACTCCATTTGTCGCGGTTGCTGTTTTTGGGATCAATCGCTACCACCCGATAATTGGGCGCTTTATAGTTTGTCCGTATCAACAGTTTATTACCAATATTCGTAATAACCGAAGATTCTGTATCAAATCCTTTAATCAAAAGCTGAAACTCTTTTTGTTTCGGATTTTTCAAATCTTTTACCCAGATTTCATTGCCACTTGTTCCCTCACTGATACTTAATACTAAATACCTCTGATCTTCAGTTACGCCTGCACCATAATACCGAAGCGGGAACCTTGCATCCTGATATATAATGGGATCGCTTTGTTGTGGGGTTCCTAATTTATGATAATACACTTTCTGAAACTCGTTTTTCTTACTCAATTTCGATTTTTCGTCGGGTTCGTCGTAGGCGCTATAGTAAAATCCTTCGTCTCCCTGCCAACTGGCGCCACCAAATTTTGTCCATTTTATTTTATCCTTCAGCAACTGTTTGGTTTCCGTATTCATAATGGAAATTTCTGTCCAGTCGCTACCTGCCTGCGCAACGGAGTAAGCCAGATATTTCCCTGATTTGGAAAACGAAAGACTGCCTAATGCGGCAATTCCCTCCTTGCTTAATGTATTGGGATCTATAAACACCTCAGCAGCGCCACCAATTTGTTTTGTTCGGTACAGTACCGCCTGGTTTTGTAATCCGTCATTTTTAAAAAAGTAGTAATAATTTCCTTTTTTAAATGGTGCTCCATATTTTGGATAGTTCCACAGTTTTTCTAAGCGTTCTTTTATTTTACCACGAAAAGGAATGCCAGCGAGGTAGGCATCGGTAACTTTATTTTCTGCTACCACCCAGGCTTTCGTATCGGCGGCGTTATCGTCTTCCAGCCAGCGATAAGGATCTTCTACTTTGGTACCAAAGTAATCATCCGTTACTACCTTCTTTTCCGTTGCCGGATATTGAATCTGCGCGTCTGCCTGCATCATTGTCCATCCCATAAAAAACAAAACAGCAATCTTTTTCATTATAAATCTTTTTAAAATTTTTCAGAAGCAAAAATACTAATCTAACCCATATAAAAAATACCCGGCAAGCACCGGGTATCAATTTGTATAAAAAATATTCTTACGCTACGGTTTCTGCTATTTTCAGCCATTCTTCACTAATAGTCTGTTTTGCCTTCACTGCTTCATTTAGCGGGGTGAATTTAATTTTATCATTCACTACACCTACCATTACATTGAATTTTTCCTGTAACAAACATTGCACGGCATGATACCCCAAACGGGTAGCCAGAAGGCGATCTACACCGCTGGGTGCCCCACCCCTTTGAATATGGCCTAAGATACACATTTTAACGTCGGCCGTAGGAAGCGTAAGTTTTAGATAGTTTTTAATTCCTTCGGCGCCACCATATTCGTCCCCTTCTGTTACCACAATCAGGTTCACGTGCTTGTGTTTTGCGCTTTTCGAAGAAAGATCGTTGACCAATTTAATTAAATCGGCTTTTTTCTCAGGGATCAAAATACTTTCGGCCCCTGTAGAAATTCCGCTGTTGATGGCAATGTAACCCGCATCTCTTCCCATCACCTCTACCACAAACAAACGTTCGTGGGCTTCCATAGTGTCTCTGATTTTATCAATGGCATTAATTGCAGTGTTTACAGCGGTATCAAAACCAATAGTAGTATCGGTACCGGCCATGTCCTTATCAATAGTACCCGGCACGCCAATACAGGGAATATCAAACTCGTTACTGAAAGCCTGAGCACCCCGAAAACTACCGTCTCCGCCGATCACTACTAAAGCGTCTATTCCATGTTTTTTAAGATTTTCGTACGCTTTTTTTCTCCCCTCGGGTGTTTGAAACTCTTTGCTTCTGGCGGTTCTTAAAATAGTACCTCCCCGTTGAATGATGTTCGATACCCCTCTTTTTTCAAATTTTTGTATTTCATTATCAATGATACCACTATAACCCCTTGTGATGCCATAGGGTTCTATGCCATAATGCCAGGCTGTTTTAACCACGGATCTGATAGCTGCATTCATTCCTGGAGAATCTCCACCCGAAGTCAATACGCCGATTTTTGAAATTTTAGTAGCCATGTATAAAGTATTATTTTTTAATAACTTGTTGTCAACCAATAATCGGTTTTTAAAGATGCAAAGTTACGAATTCTTCCCAAATCCTATGATAGAAGCTGGGTAATATTAATCTACCCAACAAATGATAAAAGTCATGAAATATTCTGGTAAAACGTATTATATTTAGCAGTTCTCAAGGGGTAATCTTGAATTTCTTTACGCATTTAAGGTGTTTACAATTGGCTCAGATTGAAAAACCCGGAGAAAAGCACGTTTTGATTCCAATTCGGTATCGCCTCCTGTGAAAATCCTGCGATGGGGATTCGGTAACAACTATTTCAGGCGATGTGTGCCAATCCACACCATTTAATGCAAAGTTTTAATCGGCTGGAAACCCAATAATCGTTTTAATCCTTCATAAAAGCAATAAGCGATTGCTGGCGCAACGATCCTAAGATTCGTCTCATTCAAAAAACCGAAGGAAGCCGCAATTCAAGTGCGTTTGGCTGATATAGCTGATTTTGGCTTCGCAGAACTACGAGGCGCCTGTTGTGCTTTCTGCTGTTCTTTGGCATCTGGTGCCGAAAAATTGCCATTATGCAGGGGTTAGGTTCGTGAAGTGGGAAATGAAACTGACCAAAATCAGTTAATTAGAAGTATTTTTTTAGGTATATTTGTACGATTTTTTTATTTACACAAAATAGGATTATGCAAAAAAGTATTTTAATTCTTGCCGGAGGGGGACCCGCTCCGGGCATTAACACAGTAATCAGTTCCGTATCTAAAATCTTTTTAAAAGATGGGTATCGCGTTATAGGCCTGCACGATGGCTATAAAAATCTTTTCACCGATCATCCTTCAATCGTTGACATTGATTTTGAGTTGGCGGATGGAGTTTTAGGGCGTGGTGGCAGCGTACTGCGCATGAGCCGCTACAAACCAGCCGATCCCGAGTTTAAAACCGATTTCTTTTTAAAAAACAATATTAAACTTTTAGTAACCATTGGGGGCGATGATACCGCATCTACCGCCAACAGAATTGCAAAGTTTTTATTGGAAAAGAAATGTCCAATACAAAATATTCACGTTCCTAAAACCATTGATAACGATCTTCCCCTGCCAGATGGGCAACCCACCTTTGGGTATCAAAGTGCCAAAGAAGAAGGCGTTCGTATTGGCAGAACCATTTACGAAGATGCGCGATCCTCGGGGAACTGGTTTGTAATCTCGGCGATGGGTCGAGAAGCCGGACACCTTGCCTTTGGTATTGGAGCCGCCTGCCACTTTCCGATGATCGTGATTCCGGAAATGTTCAACAAAACAAAAATTACATTGGATAAAATTTCTAAATTGATCATTTCGTCCATTGTAAAAAGAAAAGTATTAAATATCCCATACGGTGTAGCCATTGTAAGTGAGGGTGTTTTCCATTTTCTGAGCGATGAAGAAATTGAAGCTTCAGGTATCCAGTTTACCTATGACGACCACGGGCATCCGGAATTGGGTAACGTTAGTAAAGCACACATTTACAATATCCTGCTTCAAATCAAGCTAAAACAATTGAGCATAAACGTAAAAAGCCGCCCCGTGGAGATGGGTTATGAGCTGCGTTGTTTGGTTCCTGCAGCTTACGATCTGCAATACTGTACCTACCTAGGAATTGGGGTTAAAAAACTGTTCGATCAGGGTTTGACGGGCTGTGTGGTTACGGCGAATCCTCAGGGCGATATCAACCCGCTGTTTTTAAAAGACGTGGAAGATGCCAATGGTAAAGTAAAAACACGCTTGGTAAACATGGACAGCCACGACTCTCAAATGGTATTTATGGACAGCATTCAATATTTGGAAGAAAAGGATATTGAAGCGGCGAGTAAATATCTCGATAATCCGGAAGAATATGTTTTTCAAAACATTTTAAACTGGAAATAAAGTTCGGGTTAAAATCTGCACTAAAAACTGCCTCATAAATTATATCTGGGGCAGTTTTTTGTCTTACAAATCAGGATCTATTAGCTTATAAGGGATCCTAACTGCTTTGGGGCGGTAATAATCGGGGTTCATTCGGTTTTTTACACAAACAGGAACACAAGTGCCATACCCGTTAATGCAATAAGTTACCAGCAACTCGTTCTTGCCATTGTCGTACTCCGGATGCGCAATTGCAGAATAAAAAAATGGGTGATGCCCTTCTAAAGTGTCATCAACCGTCCAAATCGTCTGTTTGTTTGTAAACGGTCCTTCAGGTGTATTCGAGGTGAGGCTGTAAATCTCCTTTCCCTGGTCGCAGCCTACGCTAAATGCAGTAAGCAGAAGAATAAACTTATTTTTTAACCGAAACACATAGAACTGTGAGGTAAAAAAATCAAAAATTTTGGCAGCCGTGCCAATATCTTTACTCCAGGTACTTCCGTTAAAATATTCCCAGTCTGCATATAGATTATTAGCAGGGAACCTGGCAACCAAAAGATCGTTGCCAAAACCATTGCCTCTGGTTCCATAAATATATTGATAATTGCCACTTTTAGCTATTCCTTTGCTAAAACTGATATTATTTCTCGTACCAAGAAAACCGTACCCGACATTCTGCATGGTAGAAATTTTTATTTTAGCAACATATAAAGAATCCACCCCTTCAAAACCAAAAGACCCACCCGAAGGCTTTTTGTGTATGCGTTCCTGAAAAATAAAGGCTGTATCACCTGCTGCATAGCCACAACCGGGCCAAAACCAGTAATTATGATCGGTTCCCAATTGATACAATGACTTTGGTGAACCCGTGCCGATATAGGTTTGCTGCTCTAACGGGTTTGAAATGCCCATGCTAAGCCCTGCATTTCTTACCTGAAATAAACAAGGCACTGTTTGAGTTACCGCATCAAAATTGCCAATATAGCTATCGCCAAAAGACCAAAGGCTTTTATTATTATTTAAAGACACTGAAATAGCGGCATCGCCTGCAATCCAATCGGTAGTTCTTCTGAAGTATTCGGTAAAAACGGTATCCTTATAGGCGATTTTAGGTAGGACGATTTCAGGCTTCGGGGTTGAACGGTTCTTTTTGCAAGCGATCCAAAAAAATAGTACTATGGCCACAAACAGCAAAAATCTGGTTTTGTGAATCATAAAAAACACCTCCTTTCTCATATAGACAAAAAAACGGCCCTAATGTTTTATTTTCAAGAATCATTTTAAAAAATAGGACACTTCAAGAATTAGTTCGTACTTTCCGTTTTCAATATAGATTTGCTTACTAATTGATAATCAAAATTATGAGAAGATATTTTTCAATTCAACTTAGCCTTTTGGTGCTGTTTTCTTTTGTATTCACAGGCTGTTCTCAGGTAAACAGATTGACCGGAAAAGAAAAAAAACAGGGTTGGGCGCTCCTGTTCAACGGTAAAAATTTTAATGGCTGGCGACAAGTAAATCAAACGGGGATGCCTGCCAATTGGGTGATAGAAGATCAGGCTATGAAAGTGCTGACCGGCGAAGGTAAAAAACCCGGGCAGGGTTCGGGTGGGGATATCATCTTTGGCCTTAAAAAGTATAAAAATTTTGAGCTTTCTTTAGACTGGAAAGCCTCTAAAATGGCCAATTCTGGCATTTTTTACTACGTGAGAGAAGTGCCCGGCGCACCCATTTATTATGCTGCACCTGAAATACAGGTTTTGGATAACAATGATGCTACAGATAATAAAATAGCCAGTCATTTAGCCGGATCGTTATATGATATGCTGCCCGCCGACCCCAATTCTGTAAAGCCAGCGGGTGAATGGAACCGTATTGTAGTGCGGGTAAAAGATGGCCATGTCGTTCACATTCAAAATGGGGTGGAAGTAGTACACTATACCCTTTGGACCCCTGAATGGGATAAAATGGTGCAAAACAGTAAGTTCAAAAACTTCAAGGGCTTTTTAGAAGGCATCTCCAAAGAAGGTTATATTGGTTTGCAGGATCATGGGTACCCTGTTTGGTTCAGAAATATTAAAATAAGAGAACTATAGTTCGATGGGTTCGGAATACACCGATACTACGGGTTATTGCCTATTCGCAGCTTCTACCGGTGTGGGAAGAATTCTTTTAAACTGGGCGTCTAAATGAGCGCGCATCGCCTCCCTGAACTTTTGTGAATCGCGTTGCTGAATAATCAAAACCAGGTCTTTGTGCGTAATAAAGCCCCCTATTTCGTCCGATTCTTTAATGATTGAACTTCTATCTACAAAACCAAAAATGGGTAATAACAGTTTTTGAAATTTCATCAGGCTTTCGTTTCTGGTAATTTCATACAGTTTGCCATGGAAAACACGTTCAAACTCAGGATTAAATAGCATATTCTTTTTAGTAGGCGGCTCTTCTTGTACAATAGATTTCAGTTCTGCAATATCGTTGTCTGTAATCCGGGCGATTAACAAATCGGCCATTCCCACCTCTAAAACCAATCGCAATTCAAAAATATCTTTCAGTGTGTCATCACTGAGGATATAAGGATTGAGGCTTTTGACCAACACACTAAAAATATCAGGGTTGGTAATAACTGCACCTTTTTTCTTCTTCGATTCGATCAATCCTACCATTCTCAAACGCATTAGGGCCTCTCTAACCACCGTACGACTAACCCCTAACAACTCGCACAACTCAAGCTCCTTGGGGATAGAATCGCCCACTTTTAATTTTTTTTGATGCAAGAGATCTACGAGGTTGGCCTCTACCCTATCTACAAGTGTATGATTATCAATCGGTTTCAAATATCGGTTCATCAGCAAATTATGTAATTATGTATAACAAAACTAATCGTGTTGGACAAAGGAAAATGTTTTCTTTTACTTTTTTTAAACTTTTTTAAAAAATTATTTGGAATTATAAAAATATTAACACATCTTTGTTATGTTATACTTAATATTCATCTTAAAATCAATTGTTTTATGCGATCTGCTTACTTTAAATGGGGGCTTTTTTTATTTAGCTTCCTCCTTAGCATTCCTGCCTGGTCTCAGAAAAAAACCATCACCGGTATGGTTTTAGACGGAACAACAGGAACAGCTTTAGTAAGTGCTACTGTAGCAGTTAAAGGCACTACGGTAGCCACTCAAACTACCGATTCGGGAGAATTTTCAATTAACGCAGGGCCCTCCGATGTGCTGGTAGTAACCTACACGGGCTACGACTCTAAAGAAGTAACCGTAGGCACACAGGAAAATCTTGTAATTACTCTTACAACCTCCGATGCTTCAAAATTGGATGAAGTCGTAGTGATTGGGTATGGTACCCAGCTACGATCAAAACTTACTGGATCCGTAAGTAAATTGGACAACAAGGTTCTCGAGACAGGTGTACGTTCCAACCCCGCTTCTGCACTAGCTGGTACTATTCCGGGTTTGCGTGTTCAGCAAACTTCTGGACGCCCCGGATCGGTTCCTTCCATTGTATTAAGGGGTGGTACTAATTATAGTGGTACCGGATCGCCCTTAGTGATCGTTGATGGATTTCTTAGAGCCGGGTTCAGCGAGATCAACCAAGATGATATTGAGTCTATGGAAGTTTTAAAAGACGCTTCTGCTACTGCTATCTATGGAGCAAGGGCCAACAATGGCGTAATACTAATTACCACCAAGCAGGGTAAAGCAGGGCGTTCTAATATTACTGTAAATGGAAAAGTAGGTGTCAGTAAATTGAACCTGCCCTTTGAATTTTTAGATGCAAGGGATTATCTGTACTGGGCAAGGATGGCTGTAAAAACATCAGGGCAATATGATGCCAGCCGTTTGTCGCAACTTACGTCTTCCGGACCCTTTGGCACAGGAAACAGGTTTGTAGACAATAATGGAAACGTAATTGACGGAAATGCAAGCTCCTTAGGTGTATGGAGCACGATGATTTTGAACAATACCAACCGGAAAAAACTGAATGATGGATGGCAAACCATGATTGACCCTGTTAATGGGGTGGATACACTCACGTTTTATGATTTTAATTATAAAAAATATGCGTTAAGGCCCCGGGGGCTAACCCAGGACTATAATGTGTCCATGACAGGTGGTAATGACAAGGGAAAGTACTACGCTAGTATTGGCACCTACAACGAACAGGGTATGCCCATCAATACTTTTTATAAAAGATTTACTTTTTTAATCAATGCAGAATACAAGATCAAACCCTGGCTAACATCCACATCCGGATTGAACTTTGCAGATGCCAAATGGCGCGATGCAGTTACTAATTCAGAAGGCAACTATCTTTCACGTTCCTTAGGTGCACCTCCCACCATGCGCGGATGGAACGAAAAAGGCGATCTGCTGGTAGGAAGGGACTATCAGGATGGGAACCCCTTGGTCAATGATGATAAATTTATACGTAGAAACAATACCGACAAATTTACGATGAATCAGGCCTTTAAAATAGACTTTCTACCCAACCTTTGGTTACGCGCCAGTGGTAACATGTTTTATAGTGAAGGCTATTCCGAAGCCTTTAACAGAGACTTTTTACAAAGCCCGGGTAATATTAACAGAACCAGGAGCTCCTCTGCAGGGTTCAGCAGAAGCCTTAGTCAGACCTACAACGCTGTTCTGAACTACAATACAGAAATACTGGACAAACACAACGTTCAGGTAATGGCCGGGTCCGAATATTATGATATCTATTCGATTGGTTTAAACGGATCAGGCTCTCAAGCTCCTTCGGATGATTTTATGGCGTTGCAATACGTAAAACGCGATAAAGACGTGCAACCGAATGTAAGTTCATCACATGCCCGCGAGCGAATCCTGTCTTTTTTCGGACGTGCCAACTATGACTACGACTCCCGGTATTTACTTACGCTAACAGTAAGAAGGGATGGGTATTCAAAACTCTTGAATAACCGTTGGGGTACCTTCCCGGGTATATCTGCCGGTTGGAATATTTCCAAAGAGAAATTCTTCCACTCGAATGTAATAAATAACCTGAAACTTAAAGCCAGTTGGGGGCAAAACGGTAATGTAAGTGGTATTGGCACCTACGAATTACAAGGCGGATATAGCACTTCCCGTTATAACTCCAGCGCAGGTTACTTATTCTCATCTCCTCCGTTCCCTGATTTGCTTTGGGAGCGTTCATCAACCTACGAGTTTGGTTTCGATGCCACACTGCTCCGTAAGATAGATATCACAGCTTCGTATTACAATAGAAAAACCAGTGATAAAATTTCTTCCTTTACGCTTCCCGCAACTTCAGGGATCACATCGTTGACCACCAATAATGGTAGTATGCAAAACCAGGGTTTTGAAATGGACTTCAATTACAGAATGGTAAGAACCCAGGACTGGCAGGTAACACTATCGGCAAATGTGGCCTACAATGCCAACAAAATCTTAAAATTGCCCAATAATGGGTTAGATAAAAACCGCCAGGGTGGTTTTCAGGTATATGACCCCAAAACCAAACAACTTATCTGGGTTGGCGGTTTGCAGGAAGGACAAGATCCCAACATAGCCTATGCTTACCAGGCAGTGGATTTGTACAGAACTCAGGCACAATTAGATGCCGATGGTAATCGTGTGGATTTGAATGGTGCAAAAGTATTGTTAGGCCCCGGTAAATACAATGCACTTTCTACGGCAGATAAGAGTAAATACTATCCGATAGCGTTAGGAGACACCCGATGGTTGGACTTG
Source organism: Niabella sp. (assembly GCA_039811305.1). Lineage (GTDB taxonomy): Bacteria > Bacteroidota > Bacteroidia > Chitinophagales > Chitinophagaceae > Niabella. The sequence goes on along the minus strand of JBDHYK010000066.1, from coordinate 1,140 downwards.
GACAAAAACGACACCATTGACTTTAAAGACAGGGTATATATGGGCAGAACAGTACCTCGTTGGACAGGTGGCTTTAGTGGTTATGCCCGATGGAAAAACCTGTCATTAAATGCCAGGTTCGATTACGCCCTCGGTTTTGTAAACTACGATGGGCCAAGGGCCTGGTTCATGGGCAATGCCCAAGGCACTTTTAATACAATTACCGATGTGTATGATACCTGGACACCCGACAAGGTAAACGCCAAATTCCCTACCTATTATTGGGCCGATCAGCTATTTAAAAACAATGTGCTTCGCGAATCGAGCATGTTCTACCACAAAGGAGATTATTTAGCCATTCGGGAACTCAATTTAGCTTATTCTCTTCCGGGTAATTGGGCCAAAAGGTTAAAAGGCGAAGATTTTAGCTTTACTTTTACTGTTCAAAACTTGGGCTATTTAAGTAAGTCCACCATGTATTCTCCCGAATCGGGAAGTATTGGCAACTCCGCCGCCGGTAGTGGCGGGTATCCTTTGCCACGGGTATTTATTTTTGGTGCCAAACTAACATTTTAATTAACTCATCAATTTTAATATAATGAAAAAAGTTCTATATAGCATATTTGTATTGATCTTGATTTTTTCAGTCAATGCCTGTAACAAGCTCGATTTAGGCCCTGAGGATTACTATGCAAGTGGAAATTTCTGGAAAACCACTGCTCAAGTGGATGGGGCTATGGTCGGCATTCATGCCCAATTAAGAGGGAATCAATTCACGTTTTTTCAGCTAGGCGAGTTGCGGGGTGGCGATTTTAAAGATGGAACCGGCGCTACTGGCACTTCCTCTTTAAACTCAGTGCAGTTTATTCGCCAGGATATTCGTGAGTCAGCTCCAGGTTTCAGCAGTTGGGCAGGCTTTTATGGGCCTATTTTCCAGGTAAACTTATTTATTAACCAGGTCGAAAAAGCCACCTATTTGTCAGATAGCGATAAAAAGTACTATCTAGGCCAAGCCTATGGCATCCGCGCATTTTACTACTTCCATTTGTTCCGTACCTATGGCAGAGTGCCTTTGGCAACAGAACCTTCAGTAATCATTAAAACACCCACTTCTGCCAGCGATGCGTATTTAGCTCGTGCAAAAACGGAAAAAGAAACATT
>JBDHYK010000065.1:0-13814 GCA_039811305.1 Niabella sp. | reverse complement strand
CTGAAAGCCGATTACATCATGGCTAATCCACCTTTTAACCAAAAGGACTGGCGGGCAGAGAATGGATTGAAAGACGACCCACGTTGGAGAGGTTATGATGTGCCACCCAAAAGCAACGCCAACTATGGTTGGATTTTGAATATGGTGAGCAAACTTTCCGAAAATGGAATTGCAGGTTTTATCTTGGCAAATGGTGCATTGAGTGGCGGTGGCGAAGAATACAAAATTCGCAGAAAGCTGATTGAAAATAATTTGGTGGAAGCCATTTTGGTATTACCACGAAACTTGTTTTATACCACTGACATCAGTGTTACACTTTGGATTGTAAATAAAAACAAGAAAGCACAAAGCAAAAAAGTAGGTGACGAAACCCGTAATTACCGTGATAGAGAAAAAGAAATCTTGTTTATGGACTTGCGACAAATGGGAGAACCCTTTGAAAAGAAATACACACAATTTTCGGATGGTGATATTCAAAAAGTGGTAAGCACTTACCATCAATGGCAGTCTTCTGGGTTGGAAGAAGCTCCTGCTTCGACCACTATCACAGACAACACCTCTACCAAACCTTATAAAAACATTCCTGAATTTTGTTATTCAGCAAATATTGATGAGATTGAAAAAAAGGATTTCTCGTTGGTACCTAGCAAATACATTGAGTTTGTAAACCGTGATGAAAACATAGACTTTGACGAAAAAATGAAAAACCTGCAAGGTGAATTTGCTGACTTATTGAAAGCCGAAACACAATCAAAAGCCGATTTGCTGAAAGTATTTGAGGAATTGGGGTATAAAATAACTGTCTGAACACGATTAATCTGATTACAAGATGGACAAGATTAAAGTAGAAAATATCAATGAATTAACGCACAAAATAATTGGTTGTGCAATGCAAGTTCATCGTAGCTTGGGGAATGGTTTTCAAGAAGTTATTTATCAACGATCACTTGCTATTGAAATGCGTTTTGCCGGATTAGAATTTGAACGAGAAAAAGAGATGCAGATATTTTATAGAGATGAAGAAGTAGGAACTAGACGTGTAGATTTTTTTGTGGAAGGGAAAGTAATGGTTGAAATAAAAGCTTTAGAAAAATTAGAAGATGTGCATAAAGCACAAGCTATCAACTATTGTGAAGCATACAATATTGCAGACGGTTTGTTAATCAATTTCGGAAGCAAAAGTTTAGATTTTAAAAGGGTTTACAATAAAAATCTTGTACATCCAACACACGAAAAAAAGTCTGAACACGATTAAAAGATTACAAGATGAAAAAGATTTAAAAAATGAGAATGAAAATACTTAGAGAAATAGCAATCAAGAAAATCACGAAATCCAATAATCGTGTTCAGACAATATTTAAAGAGTTAGGCTATGAAATAACTGTCTGAACACGATTAAAAGGATTACAATATTACCATGATTAAAAAAAATCAAGCAAATAAAAAATCAAGCAATCAAGAAAATCGTAAAAATCAAGGTTCAGACAATTGCACTATGAAATCAAATTATAAACCGCTTGGCAAATACATTCAGCCTGTAGATGAGCGAAATACTTCTCTGGAAGACTTGCCCTTGATGGGATTGAGTGTTTCAAAAGTATTCTTTCCAACTATTGCCAATCTTGTTGGAACGGATATGAAAACATATAAAATCGTTTACAGAAACCAGTTTACATACATTGCTGATACTTCTAGGAGAGGAGATAAAATAGCAATTGCATTAAATGATAAGTTTGATAAGATGCTAATATCTCAGGCATACACACCTTTTGAAGTAAAAGACAGCAACGAACTCGACCCTGAATACTTAATGATGTGGTTTCGCAGACCTGAGTTTGACCGCTATGCACGGTTTAAAAGCCATGGTAGTGCCAGAGAAATTTTTGATTGGGAAGAAATGTGCAATACACTATTACCCATCCCACCCATCACCAAACAACGAGAAATTGTAAAAGAATACAACACCATACAAAACCGCATAGAACTTAACCAACAACTCATTCAAAAACTCGAAGAAACCGCTCAGGCAATTTATAGAGAGTGGTTTGTGGAGGGAATTGATTTGGAAAATTTGCCGGAAGGGTGGAGAGTGGAGAAACTTAAGAACCTATGTATAAAAATTGGAAGTGGCTCAACTCCAACTGGAGGGAAAGAGAGCTATTCTGATTCAGGGATATCACTCATTAGAAGTACAAATGTTTTTGATTACAACTTTTCATTTGAGGACTTAGCATTTATTAATAACGAACAAGCGGAAAAGCTTAAAAATGTAGTTGTTAAAGAAAATGACATATTGTTCAATATAACTGGTGTTTCAGTTGCTCGTTGTTGTATGGTTCCAAAAAGTGTTTTGCCAGCAAGAGTTAATCAACACGTAATGATTATCAGACCTGATTACGCATTGAATACTTCATTTTACTTGCTTTTAAATTTATGTTCAACTGATAGTAAGAATGCTCTGTTGGGAATTAGTCAATCAGGCTCAACGAGAGAGGCAATTACGAAATCAGAAATTGAAGAATTTCAGGTTGTAGTACCTGCAGATGAGATACTCAAAGAATTTGAAAAACAAATGAGCAAGTTGTTTTCCTACAAGGATTTGAAATCATTAGAAAACGAAAAACTAACAGAACTTAAAGCCTTGTTGCTTTCTAAGTTGGCAAGTGTCTGAACACGATTAAAATGATTACAAGATGTACAAGATTATAAAAAATAGGGTAACCGAATGAGTAAAGAAATAGCAGAACAAGAAAACAATTACAGCCAATTAGTAAATCAAATAGCCCAAGTATATAAACAGGGGCAATTTAACGCTGTCGTTGCCGTAAACACAAAGTTGGTAGAAACCTATTGGCAAATTGGCAAGTACATTGTAGAGTTTGAACAAAAAGGAAAGCAAAAAGCCGAATACGGCACTGCTTTAATTGATAACCTATCGAAAGATTTATCATTGGCTTTGGGTAAAGGGTTTAGTCGCAGCAATCTGATTTATATGCGTCTGTTTTACAACGAATTTCAAATAAGTGAGAAGGCTTCTCACTTATTGAGCTGGTCGCATTATGTAGAATTGCTCAAAATTTCGGATAAACTCGAACGCAATTTTTATTTACAGCAAATATCAACTTTATTTGCCCAACAGAGAAGAATTACTTACCCTTATCAAAAAACAATTATCTGACGAATGAAATTCATCAAAGAAAAATTAGAAAAGGCATTTACCGAATTATTGGGGCAAGAAGGATTTTCTTATTCTTTGGGAGGAAACCATTTATCTTATATAAGGATTACATTGTAAACGTAGAAGCGATGAGCAAAGAGACAGGGAAATATGAAACCTTATTGGGCGAAATAAAAACGGCCATACAACACGCACGTAAGCGAGCCGCTTTTGCTGTAAATGCCGAAATGATATTGCTCTATTGGCAAACGGGAAAAATGATATCCGAACGCCAAAAGCAACAAGGTTGGTCGGCAAAAGTAATTCCACGTCTGGCAGCAGATTTACAAAACGAATTTACCGATCTGAAAGGATTTTCGGAACGTAACCTGGGCTATATGGTGCGTTTTGCACAAGAATATTCCGAAAACTCAATTTTGCAACAGGCTGTTGCAAAATTGCATGTCAAAGTAAATGAGACCAATACAAATCTGCCACAACTTGTGGCAAATTTACCCTGGGGACACAACATTTTGCTAATGGAAAAAGTGAAAGACAGGGAAATTAGATTCTGGTATATGCAACAAACCATTGAAAACGGTTGGAGCAGAGAGGCTTTAGCACGGCAAATAAAAAGTGATTTATTCGGAAGACAGGGCAAAGCCGTAAGCAACTTTAATATTACACTGCCCGCTATTCAGTCGGCATTAGTGCAACAAACATTAAAAGATCCTTATGTTTTTGACTTCCTCACGCTTGATACCGAATACCGTGAGCGTGATATAGAAAACCAACTCATTGCACACGTAAACAAGTTTTTGTTGGAACTGGGCAAAGGTTTTGCATATGTTGGTCAGCAATATCACTTAGCCGTTGGCGAAACTGATTATTACATTGATTTGCTATTTTACCACATCCGCCTAAAATGTTACGTGGTCATCGAGTTAAAAAATACCCGATTTATTCCGGAATATGCAGGCAAGCTCAATTTTTATCTTTCTGCTGTTGACAGTTTGCTAAAGCAGGATGACGATAAGCCCACCATTGGCATTTTGCTTTGTAAAAGTAAAAACAATATTGAAGCCGAATTTGCACTGCGCGATATCAACAAACCAATGGGTGTAAGCGGGTTTGAAATAACCAATAAATTGCCCGAAAATTTAAAATCTTCATTGCCTACCATTGAAGAAATTGAAAACGAACTGAACAAGGAAGCATGAAATTTACAGAAGAAAAACCAGAGAAAGCGTTTACCGAGTTGTTGGGGCAAGAAGGATTTCCCCACCACTTAGGCATTACGATAACTCGAAAGCCTGAAGAAGTATTATAAAATATTAAAATGAACAGCGAAATCATCATATACCAAAACCCAGACGGCAACATCAAAATAGATGTTCACTTAGAGGAGGAAACCGTTTGGCTTACCCAAGACCAAATGGCAACACTTTTTAGCAAAGCCAAATCCACCATTAATGAGCACATCAAGAACATTTATGAGGAGAATGAGCTGGAAGAATCGGTCACAATGAAGAAATTCGGAATTTCCGAATTTCAACAAAAAGCCCCGTTTTACTACAATTTGGATGTCATTATTTCGGTGGGCTATAGGGTAAAATCTCCCCAAGGCACACAGTTTCGTATTTGGGCTACCCAAAGGCTTAAAGATTACATCATCAAGGGTTTTGCCCTAAATGACGACCGATTCAAGTCGGGAACATCAATGAATTATTTCAACGAATTGCAGGAACGCATTCGGGAAATACGCCTTTCAGAACGGGTCTTTTATCAGAAAATCAAAGACATCTACACCACCAGCATTGATTATGAACCCAACGACGAAAAGACTGTGGAGTTTTTCAAAGTGGTTCAAAACAAATTGCTTTGGGCTATCAGTGAGCAAACTGCTGCTGAATTAGTATATCGCAGGGTAGATGCCGGATTACCTTTGTTGGGGATGCAATCTTACGACAAGAAGAGCTCTGTTTCCATCGAAAAATCAGAGGTAAGCATAGCCAAAAATTACCTGAACGAAGAAGAAATAAAGTTGCTTGGTTTGTTGGTGGAGCAATATTTAGCATTTGCCGAAACAATGGCACAGCAACGTACCCCATTGTATATGGCAGACTGGATAAATCGGCTTGACAGTATTTTGCAACTCAATGGCAGAGAACTTTTGACCCACGCAGGAAAAATCAGCCACGAAATGGCACTTAAAAAATCAAGTGAGGAGCTTGAAAAGTATCGTTTAACTCAAAAAGCATTGGAGAAAGAACAAAGCCTAAAAGAGTTGGAGCAGGATATTAAGAAACTGAAACCTAAAAAATGAAATTTACAGAAGAAAAATTAGAAAAAGCATTTACCGAGTTGTTGGGGCAAGAAGGATTTTCTCACCACTTAGGCATTACGATAACCCGTAAGCCCGAAGAAGTATTGATTGAAGAAGATTTGCAAAACTTTCTATTAACTCAATACGCAGGGCAAGGCATTACTCTAAACGAAATTAAATCTATCATTCTTCAACTCAAGTATCTTTCATCTTCTGACCTTTACGAAAGCAACAAAACATTTTTAAAAATGCTTTCAGACGGTTTCATCCTCAAACGGGAAGACCGCAACCAAAAAGACATTTACATTCAGTTAATTGATTATACTGGACTAAACAACCACAGACTACCGAATGAAGGTGAAGTTTTGTCTATTGCTGCCGAGCCAGATATGGGCTATGATAAAGACAATAACATTTACAAGTTTGTCAATCAATTAGAAATTATTGGTTCAGAAAAACGCATATCAGACGGCATTGTGTATATCAATGGTTTGCCTTTGGTGGTATTTGAATTCAAATCTGCCATTCGTGAAGAAGCTACCATTTATGATGCATACAAGCAATTAACGGTTCGCTACCACAGAGATATTCCTGAACTTTTCAAATACAATGCCTTTTGTGTTATCAGCGATGGCGTAAACAACAAGGCAGGTTCATTCTTTGCATCGTATGAGTTTTTCTATGCGTGGAGACGTGTGCTGGGTGGTGTGAAGCATCTGGGTGGCGTGAAGCTCCCGCTTCACGTTAACAACGAAAAGCAGGAGCTTGTCGATGCCCGGCAAGATGCCCAAGGCATAAATTCAATGTTTACGCTAATTCAAGGAATGTTTCATAAAAACCGTTTGCGAGACATCATTCGCAACTTCATTTACATTCCTGACAGCTCAAAGAAAAACGAGAAAATAGTTTGTCGCTATCCCCAATACTATGCTGCAAGGGCATTGTATGACAATATCAAACTCGCCCAAAAGCCCGAAGGAAACGGAAAAGGTGGAACTTATTTTGGTGCCACAGGTTGCGGAAAGAGCTTTACAATGCTTTATCTAACAAGGTTGTTGATGAAAAGTGAATACTTTGAAAGTCCGACTATAGTATTGATAACCGACCGAACCGACTTAGATGAACAACTTTCGGGTCAATTTACCAATGCCAAAAATTTCATTGGCGACAACACGGTGGTTAGTGTGGAAAGCAGAGCACACTTAAGAGAATTACTGCAAGGCAGACAAAGCGGAGGTGTTTTCTTAACCACCATTCATAAGTTTACAGAAGATACCGAACTACTCACGGACAGAACCAATGTAATTTGTATTTCGGACGAAGCACACAGAAGCCAGGTAAACCTTGACCAAAAAGTAAAAGTAACCGAAAGAGGCGTTACCAAAACCTATGGTTTCGCCAAATATTTACACGATTCCTTACCCAACGCCACATTTGTAGGTTTCACAGGAACGCCAATAGATGCAACACTTGATGTTTTCGGAAAAGTAGTAGATGCCTACACCATGACGGAATCTGTAAAAGATGAAATCACCGTGCGGATTGTGTATGAAGGAAGAGCCGCAAAAGTGTTGTTGAATAACTCCAAACTCAAAGAGATTGAAGAATATTATGCCAAGTGTGCTGAAATTGGAAGCAACGAAAATCAGATTGAGCAAAGCAAAAAAGAAATGGCACAGATGTATGCCATTATTGGCGACCCTGACCGCTTGAAAGCTGTTGCAGAAGATTTTGTAAAACATTACGAAAATAGGATTTCAGAAGGTGCAACCGTAAAAGGCAAAGCAATGTTTGTGTGCAGCACTCGTGAAATTGCCTATGAGTTGTATAAAAACATTTTGGACTACTTAGGTACTCGAAGCTCCAGCTTCGAGAAAACTGGTACAGCAAGCTCCAGCTTCGAGAAAATAGACACAACAAACTACGCCCAACACTTTACAAAACACTTCGGTTACCCCGAAGAATGGCACAGAGGAAACTTGCCACACCGTAATAAACAAGGGCTAATACAGTCTGTAACATTTCGTTTAGCGGACAGCTTACCACAGGAGGTGTTGAAAAAAATTGAAACAGAAATCAAGCATCTTTCGGAAGAAAAGCGAGATGTTGAGAAACGAAAAAAATATGAATATTGGCTTGATAAAGGCTTAGGGTGCTGTGCTTTAGCTAACAGAGAAATGGCTCAAGTAGTTCAAGAAGCTTTTTTTCACCACAACGGTGACAAATATGATTTATTGGCTTGGTCAATTATGCCAAATCACGTTCACGTTTTGATAAAAGTTAAATCGGATTTATCTAAAATCATTCAATCGTGGAAATCCTTTACAGGTAAATGGGCATTAAAAAACAATAAAAAATTTAACTTAGGAATAGAAGCAGGTGCAAAAGAATTTTGGATGCCTGAATATTGGGACAGATTTATTAGAGATGAAGAACATTTTAATAATGCGGTAAGATATATTTTGAAGAATCCTGAAAAAGCCAATTTACCAAAAGAACATATTGCCTATTTGTTTAGAGGCTTGATGCTGGAGCATCAAGCAGCCCAGAAGCTTCACCCCACCCAGATCAAACTCATTGCCACGAGAGGACAAGACGACCCGAAAGAAATGTATGATTTGCTTGGCACGAAAGAACAACGCAAAGAATTGGACCGACAATTCAAAAACGAAAAATCAAATTTCAAAATTGCCATTGTGGTGGATATGTGGCTAACTGGTTTTGATGTACCTTTCTTAGATAGCATTTACATTGACAAACCCATTCAACGACATAATTTAATTCAGACCATTTCAAGAGTAAACCGCAAGTTTGAAGGCAAAAACAAAGGTTTGGTAGTGGATTACATTGGCATCAAAAATCAAATGAATTTGGCATTGAAGCAATACAGCGAAGGCGACAAAGATAATTTTGAAGACATTGCAGAATCCATCATCATAGTAAGAAATCATTTAGACCTTTTGGCTAAACTGTTTCACACCTTTGACAGTTCCAAGTATTTCAAAGGCACAACCCTTCAACAATTAAACACCTTAAATTTAGCTGCGGAATATGTGCAGCAAACTAAAGAATTAGAAACCCGATTTATGGGCTTGGTGAAGCGACTAAAAGCCGCTTATGATATTTGTGCTGGAAGCGAACAATTAACGCAAACCGAAAGAGATTACACGCATTTTTATTTGGCTATTCGTTCCATAGTTTTCAAACTGACCAAAGGCAATGCACCCGACACGGCACAAATGAACGCCAAGGTTCGGGAAATGATAAAAGAAGCCTTACAGAGTGACGGAGTTGAAGAAATTTTCAAACTCGGTGACGAAGCAGAAACCGAACAAGACATTTTTGATGAAGATTATTTGGCTAAAATTGAAAAAATCAAATTGCCAAACACGAAAATCAAATTACTTCAACAGCTATTGGCGAAAGTAATTGGAGAAATAAGGAAAGTAAACAAGGTTAAAGGCATTGACTTTTCAAAGAAAATGCAAGCCTTGGTGGAACGATACAACAACAGAGATGCCAACGACATTTTGAGAAGTGAAGTATATGAAGAAATGGCAAACGCCTTGACTGACTTGATTTGGGAAGTCCACAAAGAATTTTCGGCAGGTGACGAATTGGGAATTGACTTTCAGGAAAAAGCCTTTTACGACATCCTGAAAGAACTCTGCATTAAATACGACTTCAAATATCCTGACGACAAATTGATTGAATTGGCAAAAGCCGTAAAAAACCTTGTTGACGGACAAGCCAAATTCCCTGACTGGAACAAACGAGACGACATCAAATCGGCTTTAAAAGTTGGACTTATTCTCTTGCTTGACGAGTATGGCTATCCACCAGTTGAGAGAGACGAAGTATATGTAGAGATTTTTGAACAAGCAGAAAACTTTAAGAAAAATCAGAACTTATGAATCTCCGCAATAGTCACTAACTCTAAAAATTGAATAAAAAAAATTCACTCACTTCAAAAAATCAAAAAAATACGCAAACACACCATTCAATACAACACTGAGAATGACAAGACAATAGTTTGCAAGTACGAAGAACAAGAACTTCTAGCTAAAATAAACAGTTTAGCAAGACGATGGCGCACTATTTCGTTTTAAATATTTTCTAATATTTTAAGTGTCGGCTTTGTTATAAAAGTAGGGCTATCTATCCGCTATTTCGTAAAGCTTGCGGGGCAATCTGTGAGAAAACCTGGTTAGCATTGAGGGAGAATCGTTTTGTTTAGCCGCCTGTCCTTATATTGCACTGATTCCTGATGCTTGTTCCTGGTTGTTATTGCACCTTCAAAGTGATTTCCACATCTTTGCCCGGTTCGGTATTTTCCCAGGCAGGTCCTTTTTTAATAAGTTCTATCACCCGCTTGGCCAGGGTGGTATCGGGCGTTTGTACGATGGTAAAGTTTTTGGGTGTTTCGTTGATAAACCCAATTTTAAGAATCAAATTATGAGTGGCATTTTTTTGTTCAATTCCAGATTTTTTATAGAGCCATTTATAAAAACTATTCCACCCACCCTTGGGCTGGACAGCATTCGTAGCTTGTTGAACCAATACTGGAGATCCTGCTGGTTCTGCTAATCTTTTTTGTTTGGAACCATATCCGACCACGACCACTTCATTAAGTTGAGAATTTGAAGGGCTAAGCACCACATTTGTAACCCTGCCTTTTACCAGGGCTATTTGTTTAAGTTGAAAACCAATGGCGGAGACAGAGGCATCTACGATGCTATCGGTAGCTGGAATCATAAATCTTCCTGCTGGATCGCTGGTGATTCCTTTATTGTTGATGAGGATGCTGGCGCCCGAGATAGGTTGGCCGTTCTGATCTTGTATCCATCCACGAAAATAATTAGTATTCGAATTCTTGGCGGTACCCTGTCCTCTTAACGTGATTGGTTGGTTTGTATTTTCCCGATTGGCATCTCGACTGGCAATTTTTTTCTCCTTTGTTTCCTGATTTTCAGTTGCAAAATCAGAGATATTATCTTGTAAAAGGTTCGTAGCATCTTTTTTTTGCGATGCGTTATTCTCTGTTTTTTGGGACTGAAACTGTTCGTTTGCCCCGGCAATACTTGCGGGGTTTGCTTCCTCTGTTTTAGTTGGAGGAAGGGATACAGGCTTTACCTGTGGTGGCTTCACCATAGTAGGAGGTACTATTTCTTTCTCTTGTGGTGGCAGTTCTTTTGTTTGAGAACCGGTTTCAGTAGGGGCAGCCAGGGAACTGTTCTCTGTAGTTGCCTCAGACTTTGGGAGGTTTTGTGCTATCTCACTATTTTTCACACCTGTGTTAAAATTTAGAAAAAACCAGGTTGCAAAAGCTACGATGCCAAGAGTCGTAGCCGCCGCAGACCATCGCCACCATTTGGCCGCACCAGGCCGCGCAGGAGCAGGAATTGGAGAATCCAACACTTGCTCTTTAAATACCCAAGCTTTTATTTCGTTCAGGTGTTGCCCTGTTGTTTTTGCATCAGCGTTTTTGTAGCCATCGAGGGCATCTGCCAACATAGGGTCATTCAGAGCAGCTTTTTCTATTTCATGCATTTCTCTGCTGCTCATGTTGCCTGAAAGATACCTTTGAATATCTTCCATCCCATAGTGATATGTAGGCTGATTAGTTGCCATACTTTTCCATGCAATTTTTTAAATTACGTCTTCCATTCTGTATAGAGCTTCGTACTCGGTTCCAATCCATTCCGGTCGCTTCAACAATTTCGTTGTAACATTTGTTTGCGTAGTAAAATAGTTCAATACTTTTTTTCTGCTCTCCCGGAAGAGTTTCCATACATTTTTCCAACCGCTTCAGCTCCTCTTCCTTTTCCAATATACTATCCAGATGCGAAAACTCATCAGATTGCACAGTAGTTGCGTCTAAACTTAGGGTGATATTTTTTTTAGAAGCTCTAAGTTGCATCAGGCAATAGTTTTTCGTTACAACATATACCCAGCTTTTAAAATGGGTTACCTGGTGTTGTGGCAGTTTTCTTAACAGTTCCTGGTAAATATTCATCAGAGCATCCCGGGCATTCTCTGGGTCACTGAGGTATTTAAGGCAAACCCCATACAATAAATCACTGTATTTTAAAAATAATCTGGCTAAAAGCTCCTGATTGCCTGTCTGTTGAAACGCTTCTACCAGCATTTCATCTGTTTCAGGTTGTGGATCAGGTATTTTGAGAATTTTTGCCAACGATTTCGTGTTTTACAGTAAAAGGAGTTGCTTTTTTAAAAATTTGTTGCAAGGTACTATTTTTTTTCAGGCTTGTGTAATAACTCCTTTGATGGCATCCTGTTTTAAAATTCACAATAAAAATTTATTTTATACAGATCAAAATACAAAGATATACCCTACTGGTACACAATAAATACCGATAAATAAAACTTGAATTAGGCTATTTATGTGTAAAAACAGAATTATAAATGAAAATATTTTGTAATTATTTATAAAAATGTGCAATATGTAAATTCCATATCAACGAATGGCATAGTATTTTCCAATCCCCGCGATTCGTCTGGCATTTTCGACACTTAACCATGGATAATTGCCGATTGATTTTGTGATGATCTCTGTCTCTTTTATCCTCCCATCTATAAACTGCTGGCAAAGATCATAGATAAATGACTCTGCTTGTTTGACGTATGCTTCCAGAATTTTAATGGTTTGCCCGTTAAGATGAGGATATTTTTCATGCATCCGGGAGATAATACTTTTTTGAAAATTATCTCCCCATTCGGTGGCAAAAGATAATGCCTGGTTTATGATATCAGCGCTCACCGAAATATCGGGAGCAATATCAAAATAGGATTCAGAAGATGTGCTCCTAATTGAATTAAACGATTGAAAAAGTTGTGCATTGGTCTTCTCTTGCAATATAATATCTTCATTAGGAAGAATATTGCCCATTCCATCTTTATAAACTTTTATAGTAGTGTCCGTGTTTGTCCTCTCCGGATTTTCAACAACATTATCAGTAATAGAATTAGTTGCTTCATCATGCTTCTGAAAATGTAATACATGCACTCCACCTTTGGGGTGTTCGATTTCAAGTATATATTTACTGTCTTTTAAAAACAAAGTGTCGAATAATAATTGCACGCTTCCATTGAGCCTTTCTTCTACCTTGCCACTTTCTATAGTTGTGTTGGAACTAATGTCGGTAAGTTTATAATTTTCATAACCCACGTTGCCGCTTTCGGGCAACCAAATAATTAATTGCTGGCAATCCGTATAATGCACAAATTTTGTCGTCAACAGACCAATCTTATCGGGGTTGTTTCCTGTATTTTCTGCTTTCCCTAGGACTATAGATCCATTATACATTATTAATTAATTTGAATAAAAAATTATATTCCAAATTCAATAAAAAGGCGCATCATTGTGGATGTCAATACTGACAGTAAATTCTTATCATCGATTGGAGGTTTTTTAATTCCATTTTCCTCCGGAAGATATAAGCAGAACCACTGCCCATAATGCATATGCGATCACCAATACAATTGGTAAATAGAACAACATTTTTTCAAATAAACCGGTATTTCCGGAGGTGTATAAACGCCAGCCGATGAAAGCACATATAATAAAGAGAACACTACCGAAGAGATATAAACCCGGTAAGCGAAACGATTCATCTTGCCCCAGATTCTTATTTGCAAAAAAAACAAACAGACGAGTTATGGCCATATACCCGGTATAGACAGCACCCATTGCATATAGCAGTGAAATAATAATGTTGATGGTTTTCATGTTATTCAGGTTCTTTAATTGAGAGATAATCAATATACCAGCGATTGTTAACCTTACTTAACTCAACGCTGTAATTCCAGGTTTTCCAGGGAGTAAGTACCCATATTTCTGCAGTATCTTTTTTTATAAAAACTACAGTATATTTTAGTTTTTTAATATTATCGAGTAACATATCGGGTTCCTGTGTCAATAATACAAGATCCATATCAAACCCCTCAGGAGGACCTTCATTTTGTGGATATGTTTTAAATCTTTCTGCTTGAGATTCAAAATATTGATTCCATAATTTTATGTATTCGTCCGAGACGCACTCACTTTTTAATATTTTTGACAGAAAATTTCTACACGCAGAAATATCTACCTGGTAATTTCCTGTACTATCATGGATAACCATTTTATAATTGTAGAGTGGTTTATAGTTTTTCTTATACCATCTTAAAAAATCGTTGAATACCCCGACGATAGCAGTACTATCTTTACTAATTTTGCTCTTGACGACACTGTTAATGTTTTGCGCTCCTACTGATGTACTGACTAAAGCGCAGGATATAATCAAAACCGACATTAAGACAAACCGCATG
>JBDHYK010000064.1:0-13949 GCA_039811305.1 Niabella sp. | reverse complement strand
ATGTAAAAGCCGGAGTTTATACTTCAGTAATTGCGTTGTTATTGCTGGTGTTTGCCATTTTCTGGAAATGGAAATTATACGACGTTATAAAACCTGTGGAAGATGAAGGTATCTTAGTAGATTTGAATCTTCCCGAGGAACCTATTGCAAGCGGTAGAGCTGAACCAGGCGGTGGAGGTGGTGGAAACCCGGTAGAAGCAACTGGAGAAAAGGGGACGGCCTACTCACCTCCTCAACAGGGTGAAGAAGTACCGGCTCGGGATATTGAAGAAAACCCAAAAGACACCAAATCGCCGGCAATTCTGAAACCCGAAAACCCTAAACCACAGGCAAAAAAAATCAATATCAACACAACTCCGATTAAAACCACCCCGAAACCCGTAACATCTACTCCGGCGCCAACACAACCGAAAGCTGTAATGGGTAGAACCAGTTCGGGGACTGCAACAGGTGGTGGTACCACAACAGACGCCAGCCGCAGTGGCGGAACAGGTACCGGTACTGGCGTGGGCAGGGGCTCGGGTACCGGAGGTGGATCAGGCAGCGGAAGCGGCGGCGGCAGTGGAAGCGGCGTGGGTGTGAACAGCGGCCCCAGAATCACCCGGGGAGACAGAAGAATTGTTCAGGCGTACAGCTTCCCCGGAAATCTGAACAGAGCCACCATTTACGCCGATGTGCGAGTGTCGCCCGAGGGAGTAGGCTCCTTTATTCAGTTTGCGCGGGGTTCCACGGCCACCACCAGCGCTTATAAAAACGCAATCGTGCAATATTTGCAAAGAATGCGATTTAACCCCACCGATCACGAATCAACGGTTACTGTACAATTCAATTTCAGAATTACAGACTAACTTTATGCATCTACTCTTTGCTGGCAACGTCTTTATAAAGAACATTCAATAAATGTTTATGAACTTTTAATGCCGGCTGCTTTATATTTGTAGCCGTTTTTCAATTACCCATGACGTACCAGGAAACCATCACGTATCTATTTTCCAAACTGCCTATGTTTAGCCGGGTGGGCAGCTTAGCCATAAAAAATGGTTTAACAAATATTGTTGCCCTTTCGAACTATTTGGGAAATCCTCACGTAAAAGGCAGGTTCCTGCATGTTGCCGGCACCAATGGCAAGGGCTCGGTCAGCCACATGATGGCCTCTGTGTTGCAGGCAGCAGGCTATAATACGGGCCTTTACACCTCGCCCCATTTAAAAGATCTGCGAGAACGGATAAAGATCAATGGCAGTATGATTCAAGAGCAGGAACTGGTGAACATTGTTGAAAAACTAAAGCCCGCTATCGAAACCCTGCATCCGAGTTTTTTTGAAATAACCGTGGCGATGGCCTTCGATCATTTTGTAAACCGGGCAACCGACTTTTCAGTAATTGAAACCGGACTGGGTGGACGACTGGATAGTACGAATATTATCCAACCAGAAATTTCCATAATTACCAATATTGGTTATGATCATGTAAAAATATTGGGCGATACGCTACCCGAAATTGCCCGGGAAAAAGCCGGAATAATTAAAGACAACGGGGTCGTTATTATTGGAGAATCTCATCCCGAAACGGAACCAATATTCCGGCAGGTAGCAAAACAAAGAAATGCCCAATTGGTTTTTGCAGACAAAGAGCGATCGGTGCAAGGGTGCGAAACCTACGACAATCATCTTGTTGTTGCTGTTAAGAATCATCACAACTTCGAGCTAAAGCAGTACACACTGGATTTAGCGGGTAGTTATCAGGCAAAAAATCTACTCTCAATACTTGCAGCGGTTGATGTTTTGCGTGAAAAAGGGTATCCAATAGATGAAGAAGCGGTTTTACACGGGCTAAGGTTTACAAGGCAAACTACCGGTTTGCAGGGCAGATGGCAAACCCTGCGCACAAAGCCCCGCGTACTGCTCGATGTAGCCCATAATCCTGACGGCATACGACAGGTGTTGCAACAATTACAATCAATTCAATTTGATCAACTACACTTTGTTTTAGGCATGGTGCGGGATAAAGACGTGGCAACGGTTTTGTCGCTCTTGCCAAAAGATGCCGCTTATTACTTCACAGAAGCACAAGTACCGAGGGCGTTGAACAAAAAGGAATTAAAAACAGAAGCAGAGAAAGAAGGGCTTCGGGGAGCTGTTTTTTCAAATGTAAACAGCGCCCTGCTGAATGCACTGCAACATTCGGGCAAAAATGACCTTATTTTGGTCTGTGGCAGTGTATTTTTGGTTGGAGAAGTTGATTTGGAACTTTTTACCGAAGAAGAGTTGTAACTTTATACATAAATTAAACTGATACTACATGAACAACCGTAACTATTTCTTTTTGCTCGCAGCTTTTTTTCTGCTATCAACAACTTTATCCGCACAGAACAAAAATTCCTATGATGTAATTGCTTATTACTCTGGAGACAGCGCATCACTTCATAACTACGATTTTAAAAAGATCACCCATCTTATTTACGGTTTTGGACACGTGAACAAAGGCGATTTTGTAATAACAAAGCCTAAAGACATTCCTACTCTCCTTGCTTTTCAAAAAATAAAGGCACAAAAACCTGGCTTAAAAACCTTGATTGCTTTAGGGGGATGGGGCGGATGTGAGTTCTGTTCCCAGACTTTTAATGACAAGAACCTAACAAAAAAATTTGCAAGTTCTGTAAAAACTTTTTTAGACAAATATCAGTTAGACGGAATTGATCTGGACTGGGAATATCCTGCAATTTCGGGGCATCCTGGCCACCAGTTTATCCCAGAGGACAGAGACAATTTTACCAACTTAGTGAAAGAACTCCGCAGTGCACTGGGCAAGGACAAACTGGTAACCTTTGCTGCTGGTGGCTTTCAGAAATTCTTAGACTCGTCTATCAATTGGCAGGCGGTTGAGCCTTACTTAGATTTTGTAAATCTTATGACCTACGATCTTGTGCACGGTTACTCAACTGTTTCGGGGCACCATACCAATTTATATGGCACCCGGCCTGGTGAAGAGTCTATTGATAATACGATACGCTTTTTTAAGAAAATAAAATTTCCCCTGAAAAAATTGATGGTAGGTGCCGGGTTTTATTCAAGGGAGTTTGCTAATGTAGAAAACGTAAACAATGGCCTTTATCAACCCACTGTATTTTTAGATTTTGTGGATTATAAAGCAGCCGTAACGAAACATACAGAAGCAAATGGTTTTCACCAATATTGGGATAAAAAGGCAAAAGCTCATTATTGGTACAATCCACAAAAGAAAATATTCGTAACGGGCGATACGAAAAAATCAGTAGAGCTTAAATGTAAATACATTAAAAAGAACAAATTAGGCGGGCTTATGTTTTGGGAACTTTTTACCGATACTCCTAAGGACGGACTGTATGATGCCATAAAGTTTTAAATACCCATGATCTTTTTTGGATAAAAGGCAGATTGAATACAATGGATAGCCCTAGAACTTCTTAATAGGCATCGGCGATTCTTTATAATGATAAGACGTTTCGTGCAATAGCAATGGAAATAGTTTCGGATTCTTTTTGCTATTAAGAGTTTGTTTTCTACCAGCAGTTACCTGTTTTTAACGCATACTCTCCGTTTTTCTAAAGAAAGGTAATTTTCTTTAAAAATAAAAAATCGCTCATGAGAAGGCTCCTTCTGTTTTTATTCTTCAATTGTTGTTTGATGGCCTCGCCCCAGGCACAACAACTTACCACGCTTTTCGAAACAAGTAATGGCAGGGAGTCTCCGGATTATTTTCAAATTATAAAGTGGTGGCAGCAGTTAGACCGGGCGTCGGTAAAAGTAAGCATGCACACTATGGGAGCCACCGATGCTGGGTACCCCCTGCACCTCGTTACTATAGGCAACGCTCCCGGAAACCGTTTTCAGCAAGCCCATCTGCAAAATAAAGTTGTAATTCTAATCAATAATGGCATCCATGCAGGAGAGCCGGATGGAATTGATGCCAGCATGCTGTTAGCCCGCGATATTGTAGAAAAAAAAATAATCCTACCGGAAAATATTGTTCTGGCCATAATTCCCGTGTATAATGTTGGGGGTGTTTTAAACCGGAGCAGGTATTATCGGGTAGATCAGGGCGGCCCGTTGTATAAAGGCTCGCGGGTAAATTCACGGGGATTAGATCTGAATCGTGATTTTATCAAATGCGATTCGAAAGAAGCGCTTTCATTCGCCGATATTTTTCACAGGGCAGATCCGGATATTTTTTTAGACAATCATGTTAGCAACGGTGCTGATTATCAACATATTATTACCCTACTCACCACCCAATATAATAAATTAGGCGGTGCTATGGGTGATTACTTACACCAAAAATTTGAGCCTGAAATTTACAATTTGATGAAAAAAGAGGGGTACGATCTGATACCGTATGTCAATTATTTTGGTAAAAATCTGAACCAGGGATGGACTGGTTTTTGGGACAGCCCCCGCTACGCCAGTGGTTATGCGTCCTTATTTCACAGTTTTGCGTTTGTACCAGAAACACATATGCTAAAGCCCTACAAAGAAAGAGTAGCCGCTACCTACGCACTCATGAAATCCTTTATTAGTTTTGGATCAAAAAATAATGAGGCAATTAAAAAACTAAGAAAAGAAGCCAAGAAAGATGTAGCAACCGCCGAAAAATTTCCAATCGCCTTTCAACTCGATTCTACTCAACAGGGGCTCATTGAGTTTAAGGGGTACAAAGCCACATATAAAAAAAGTAAGGTTTCGGGATTGGCACGATTGTATTACGACAGAGCACAACCCTTTTCCATGCAGATACCTTTTTATAATTACTACTACCCCACCCTTTATATAAGCAAACCAAAAGCCTATATTCTACCACAGGGGTGGTGGCCGGTGGTAGACCGCTTGAAAGCCAACCATGTGCAAATGCGTCAGCTTACCCGTGATTCGGTTATTAAAGTTGAAACTTATTATATCACCTCCTATCAATCTGCACCCTGGCCGTATCAGACACACCATCTAAACAGTAAAGTAAAAACAGAAACCAGGGAGGAAGAAAGAACCTATCTGAAAGGAGACTATTGGATTCCACTGAACCAGGCAGCAAACCGTTTCCTCATAGAAACATTGGAACCGCAATGCGAAGACAGTTATTTTGCCTGGAACTTCTTTGATGGCATCCTGAACGCTCGTGAGTGGTACTCGAACTACAACTACGAAGACATTGCAGCTCAGTATCTGGAGAAAAATCCCTTGCTGAAAAAAGAATTAGAAAAGAAACAAGCCACCGACACTGTTTTTGCCAATAATGCAGATGCCCAGCTTACCTTCATCTTCAATGCGTCGCCCTATAAAGACAGGGATTTTATGCGATATCCGGTCGGTAGGGCACTATAAAACCTGCTACTTTAGGGGCAGGTAAGCGAAAACCCGCCATTACAGCGGGCTTTGCGGTTTTAAAGCGAGGTCTCGAGCGGATTCGAACCGCTGTACGAGCTTTTGCAGAGCTCTGCCTAGCCACTCGGCCACGAGACCCTTTACTACTGCCCTTTCTGTTGTTTGAGCAGGTCAAAGATCAATTAATCTTTGAGGGCTTGCAAAAATAGGATATTTTTGTCAAATACTTTGTATCTAAAAAATGAATTTTCATGAACAGGATCGCAGAATCGGAATTAATTTTAAACAGCCGCGGCGCTGTTTATCATTTGGACTTAAGGCCCGAGGAGCTGGCTTCTACCGTTGTTACCGTTGGCGACCCTGACAGAGTACAGGAATTTAGCAAATACTTTGACACAATAGAAGTAAAAAGGCAGCACCGCGAGTTTGTAACCCATACGGGTACCATTAAAGGTAAACGACTTACAGTACTTTCATCGGGCATCGGGCCCGATAATATTGACATCGTGCTGAATGAGTTGGATGCATTAGTGAATATTGATTTAACACAAAGGATAATAAAAAATCAGCTATCCAGTATTAATATCATCCGGGTGGGCACGTCGGGTTCCTTACAAAGTGATATTCCTGTAGATAGCTTTGTAGCTTCCACCCACGGGTTGGGTATTGATAATTTGTTGAACTTTTACCGCTCAGAGCCCAATGAAGAAGAGATACAACTGATTCATTCCTTTATTACACATGTACAAATGACCGGCCAGATAAGCACTCCTTATATTACCGGGGCCTCCCCATCCCTCCTTAAACATTTTGTGCAGGGTTTTCACCAGGGTATCACAGTTACCTGTCCTGGTTTCTATGGGCCACAGGGCAGGGTGCTTCGGTTGGGAGTTCGCAACCCACAATTAATTGACCGTCTTACGGATTTCAATTTCGGCCAACATCGTATAACCAATTTCGAGATGGAAACATCTGCTATATATGGATTGGGGAAATTATTAGGGCATCACTGCCTGGCAATTAATGCAATTGTGGCCAACAGAATCAGTAAAAATTTTAGTAAAGACAGTAAGGCGGCTATTGAAAGCCTGATTGTAAAATTTCTTGAAATTTTTGTAAACGAGTTTTAAAACGGGCTGCAACCCTTCCAAAAAAAGCGCTTATTAGCTACTATAAACAAGAATGCAGATGGAATTACGTTTTTATAAATATCAGGGTACAGGAAACGATTTTGTTTTGATTGACAACCGAAATAGCCTATACTCCGCACTCGAGCAAGCCACAATTCGAAAAATATGCGACAGACGTTTTGGCATTGGAGCCGATGGCTTGATGTTGTTGAATGAAAAGGAAGGGTTTGATTTTGAAATGGTATATTATAATGCAGATGGCCGGCAGGGAAGCATGTGCGGCAATGGAGGGCGGTGCATTACCCGTTTTGCCCATGATATCGGCATCTTTAAAACGCACTATCATTTTTTGGCCGTGGACGGACCCCACGAGGCATCCATTGACGAAAACAAACTGGTATCGCTGAAAATGAAAAACGTTTCTGGTATAAAAAAATACGGTGATAGCTTTGTGTTAGATACCGGATCGCCACATCTTGTGCAACTTACCCCGGAATTGCAGGAGTTTGATGTGGTGGAAGAAGGCAAAAAAATAAGATACAATAAAGACTTTGCTGAAAACGGAATTAATGTAAATTTTGTTGAGATAGAAAGCGATGAGAACCTAAAAGTAAGAACCTATGAACGAGGTGTGGAAAATGAAACCTATTCCTGCGGTACGGGAGTTACGGCTGCCGCCCTGGTTTTCCCTCATCACGAAGTAGGTTTTAATTCTATCAATATAGAAACATTAGGTGGCAAACTCACTGTAGAATACCAAAGAAATTCCGAGGGCTTTTACGAAGATATTTGGCTGAAAGGCCCTGCTGAAAAGGTTTTTGAAGGATCCATTATAATTTAAACCCACATGATTAAGTATTTCAAAAATATAGATCATAAAACGGTAGAAATAGAAGAGGCTGAAAATGACAGCTGGGTAAATATTACCCCGCCCCTGAAACTGGAAGAGTTTAACGGGCTTAGCGAAGACCTGGAAATACCGATTGATTTTTTAACCGACTCATTAGATATTGATGAACGAAGCCGTTATGAGGAGGAAGACAATGTAAAGTTGATGGTGATTAAAACGCCAACCGAAAACAATTCGTTCAATGATAGTGACGCTTACTACATCACCATCCCTATTTGCATCATCCTCACCCACAACCATATTGTAACCGTAAATTCCTTTGAAAACCCAGCCATAAAAAAATTCCTGAACACGTTTCAGAATCGGCAGCCCGAGAAAAAAAGTCTTATGGTACTTATGATTATTGAAAAGATTATTCAAAATTTTATGGAGTACCTAAAGGAAATCAACCATAAACGCAATGTGCTGGAACAAAAACTTTATGACGCAAATAAAAACGAACATTTACTAGAGCTGATGCGCATTCAAAAGAGCCTGGTCTATTTTGTTACTGCACTCCGCTCCAACGAACTTCTGCTGGCCAAAATGCAGCGAACCAATTTTTTGAAGCTGACTGAGGAGGAACGAGAGCTGCTGGAAGACCTGATGGTAGATAACGCTCAGGCGATGGAAATGGCCAATATATACGCCAATATTCTAAGCAGTTCCATGGATGCTTTTGCCAGTATTATTGCCAACAATCAGAACGTAGTTTTAAAACGGCTTACCATTGCTACAATTGCATTAACGCTGCCAGTAGTGGTATCCGGAATTTTTGGCATGAACATTCCCAACGGGTTAGAAGCATCACATAGCGCATTTTACATCGTAGCCATCACATCCTTAGTTTTTTGCCTGATCACGGGTTATTTTGCTTTAAGAAAAAAAATATTGTAAGCAAATGCTTCTTAAATTCAATATCAGGGTTTATGGCGTTCTCATCAATGACAAGGAACAAGTGTTGGTGAGTGATGAGCGCATATACAAAGACAATATGGAAGTAACCAAATTCCCAGGCGGCGGCATGGAACTTGGTGAAGGCCCCATTGACTGCATTATACGGGAATGTAAGGAAGAGTTACGGGCAGATGTGGAGGTGGTACGCCATTTATACACAACTGATTTTTTTCAACAATCTGCCTTTAATGATAAGGATCAGATTATTTCTATCTATTACCTTATAAAAACTTCCAGTCCTTTGCAGGTGTCGGTGAACAATGGCAATCCGGTATATCCTGAGAAGGTGTCTGAAAACTTCAGATTTATTGACTGGGATTTTCTCACACCGGATATAATGACCCTGCCGATAGACAAAATCGTTGTAAAAATATTGAAAAATGGAGGCCCGTTTACAAAAAAAGACAACATGGGTCATTAGGAAAAACTCTGTCTTATTATTGTTGTATAACGGATAGCGTCCTAATCAAAATGCAGCGTAAACTCATTTCTGGCGTCTCTCTTCCAGGCCAGTTTGCGTGTTTCCGGAGAACTTCCAAATAAGGGCGAAAAAGTTCTCACACTCACGGTTTTATTATCCGGGAAAAACTCCAATATTCTCAACCAGCCATTGCCACCATTTCCATTTCGATGGCCTCCGCCTTCCGATTGGGCATCAAACAAAATCTGATGCACGGTTTTGTCTGCATTGTTTTTGTCTTTTCGGTAACCTTCTCCAAAAATATGGCCACAAAGCACCATTTCAATATTGTGGGCGGGCTGCACCAGTTTTTCCCATATCTGCTGCCCGTTGTTGCCAAAGGGCAGTTTTACCTTAGGCGTTTTTTCTAAAACACCCTTTACTGCATAGGGGGCATAATCTATAAGAGTTACTTCACCATTTGTACGATTATCCTTGGAATCAAGATATCCGTGGGTTAAAAGTACAATACGATGATTTTTATATTGTTCTAACTTTGCAATATTCTTTGCCCAAACCAATACGGTATCTCGAGGGCCAAACTCAACCGTCATAAATAAATAATCCTTCCCATTTAAGGATCTCAGCTCGTATGCAGAGTTTTCCAGAGTAGGTTGTCCCTGTTCATCTGTTGTGTTTTGGGCAATCGTTTTTCGGTTCAAGAAGTTATTGTCCACCTTAAAAAACTCACTGAAGCGTGAGGAGCGCACTCCCTCCCTGTTTACACTATAATCGTGGTTTCCAGTAGCCGCAATATAAGGCACTTTACCATCCAGCCTTGAAAAAGACCGGGAAATAAACTCCCATTGTCGTTGTGAGGACTGATCTCCATTATTCCCTCTGTTAATAATATTGTTTTGCTCTACCAGATCGCCCGTGCAGACTACCATCTTTATATTCAACGAATCAATTTGATCTTCTATCCAGGCCATCATTAAATCCAGTATTGGCTGGTTCCTGTTCCATTTGGAATAGTTCTGAGGATCAGGAATCATAATTACCGACCAGGAATCTTTATGCTCCAACTTTGGCTTTTGAAAACTACCTTGAGAATAAGAAATCCCTGTTAACAATAAAAACAAGGACAAAAACACAAACCTTTGGAAACCGCTTTTTTTCATACGACTATTTTTTATACCAGGAAATCAAGTTTAAATTCTCCAACGATCTCAACCCAAACCCCTGAAAACATACCTTTTTCAATAAAGAATTTCAGAGAAAACTCATCTTTCAAATAAATAGTAAGATTTTTATAAATCGCATCAAAATTAGGCCATTAAACCTATAAAAAAATAAAAAGTAAGAAAATAAAATAAAATGAAATAAAAACTGGTTCGAACTTTACAGAATAACCCTGAACTTTGTGAGGAAGTAGAGCGTAAAAAATTTTATACGAATTACCCGTGTGCCGGCAAGGTAGGCTCGTAACAATGATACCCAACAAAAATATACACATGAAAAATATTACAGAACGACATCAGTTTATATTACGAAAACTAAGAGAGGAAGGAAAGGTAGAGATTCCCACGCTGATTGTTGAAATGAAAGTGAGTGGCGTAACAATAAGGAAAGATTTAAAGTTGTTAGAGCAAAAGAGGCTATTATTTCGAACTAAAGGAGGTGCTTCTACCAAAAACCCCTACGCTGGAGAACGCCATATAAATGAAAAAGAATTTATCCAATCGAACGAAAAGCGAGCGATTGCCCTTGCGGCTTTAAAATTGATAGGGCACCACGATTCCATTGTTATCGGATCCGGAACCACCAACTTCGAATTGGCAAAAGTTTTATTCCCCGATAAAAGGTTGATGGTGATCACGCCCGCCACAAAAGTATCGGTAGAACTCAATGGCCGGCCGAATGTGGAAATTTTACAATTGGGGGGCATCATACAACCAACATCGGCTGCGGTTGCAGGGTCAATTGCAGAAAAAATACTGGAAGAACTCGCTTGTGGGGTTCTTTTTCTGGGTGTGGATGGACTTGATGTGGAACATGGGGTAACGGTTTCAAATATCTATGAAGCCGGCCTGAATAAGAAGATGATCGAACTGGCACAAACTGTCGTTGCTTTGGCAGATAGTACTAAATTCAACCGTCGTGGACTGGGCAAAATCTGTGATCTTTCAAAGATAGATTATATTGTTACCGACAACAATATTGCCACATCACTCGTAGCAAAGTTTGAAAAAACTGGAGTTCGGGTGATAAT
The DNA here is from genome assembly GCA_039811305.1 of Niabella sp. GTDB lineage: Bacteria > Bacteroidota > Bacteroidia > Chitinophagales > Chitinophagaceae > Niabella. Next base: position 2,948 of record JBDHYK010000064.1, on the reverse strand, counting down.
AGCAAAATAAGGTACTCACGGGGTGCTTTCTGGTTTAGAAACCCAGTTTCTCTCCTTCTTCCCTAGCCTCGGCAATCAGGCTGCCAAGTTCTGCAATACTGCGAAGTGTAACGTTGGGAGCCAATTCTGCATTTTTTGCATCTTCCAGAGTAGCTTCTCCACTCAATACCAAAACTCCCAAGGCACCTGCAGAATGTGCAAGTGCTATATCGGTATAAATCCGGTCGCCCACCATTGCTACTTCATCGGGTTTCAGATGATGCTGATTTAGGATGCCGTCCAGCATTTCGGGCTGTGGCTTACCTAATACCACATCTGGTTTACGATGGGTAGCCATTTCCAGCATGGCACAAATTGAGCCGCAATCCACCAAAACGGTCGGCTGGTCTGTGGGACACACCCAATCCGGATTTGTGGCAAGATACGGTTTGCCCACTTGAATCCACCAGGCAGCACGGCAGAGCCTCTCGTAAGTCAGGGTCATGTCAAACCCTACAACAACAGCATCGGGCACATCGCCGGCATCGTTTGAAGCGGATAGGAACCCCGCATTTTCAAATTCGGCAACCATACTGGGGGTGCCTAAAATAAAAACTTTTTTCACTTCGGGAAGTCGGCTTTTCAAATAACTTATAGTAGCATGAGCCGATGTGTAGAGATCCTGTGGTTGAGCCATTAGACCCATTTTTTCCAGGTGCTTTAAATAGTCCGTTGTGCTTTTTGAGGGGTTATTGGTCAAAAAGGAATACCCAATATTCAGCAATTTCATTTGGGCAAGAAAAGAACTTGTAAAAGGGAAAAGTGAGGTACCTTTATAAATGGTTCCGTCCATATCCAGTGCAACGTGTTTTATTCGGCGCAACCTTTCCAATAGCTGCTGTCTGTTCTGAAAACCGGTTAATTCGATTTGTGTCATAAAAAAAAATCTGCTGTAGGTTGAATCAAGCTTTTTGTGTGATACCCGCTTCCTCATCGTCATAGCCGTGTGGCCGCGCGCCCCAACCCATCAAAAATGTAAGAGAACCTATAATACCCACTCCAATCAGACCGCCAATGGCATAGTTCCAACCATAATGTTGCGCCACAGTACCCAAACCCCAGCCTGATAGAATAGCGCTTAGATAACCAAACAGCCCCGTGAAGCCGGCAGCAGTACCGGCGGCTTTATTAGTAGCCAGGTTGGCCGCAATGATCCCAATCAGTGCCTGTGGTCCATAAATAAAAAATCCGGCAGCACCTAAAACTAAGGTAGCCAGTAGGATGGAAGGCGTGTGGAGCTGCCAGAACACGAAAACAAAAGCTGTGGCAAAAATCATACAGAAAAAGCACATACGAATACCCCTACCGCCAAAAATCTTGTCTGTGAGCCAGCCTGCAGCCAGCATACCGGCAATTCCTGCTACTTCAAATGCAGCCACCATCCATCCGGCGTGTTGAATCTGTAATCCTTTGGTTTCGGTAAGCAGGGTGGGTCCCCAGTCCAATACGGCATAGCGAATGGTATATACAAAAAAATTTGCAATGGAGATGATCCAAATATAAGGATTGCCAAATACTTTCTTTCTCAAAAATCGCTTGAACTCAGTCGAGCTATTCTTATCGGATACTTCATCTTCGTGTATTTCGGGTAAGCCAACGGATTTTGGCGTGTCGCGCAGCGCAACCCACATATACAACGCGCCGCAGAAAGCAATGATCGCCGGTATATAAAAGCACCAGCGCCAGCCAAGATGGGCTACAATATAACCACAAACAACTACCACGGCTCCGGCACCAATGGAGTGTGAGGTGTTCCAGACAGACATTTTTGTAGCCAACTGGTGCGGGGGAACCCAGTGTGTCATAAGGCGGGCAATTGGGGGAAAACCCATTCCCTGAAACCATCCGTTCAACATCCAAATCAAACCCAAAACCAAAATTGCAGAACTCATCCCAAAGAAAATATTTGCCAAAGCCGACAAAACAAGTCCGGTAACCATGAACACGCGGGCATTACTTCTGTCGGAAAAGAAACCATTTACAAATTTGGAAAGACCATACAATAGCCCATGCAAGGTTAAAAAAATACCCAGATCAGTTTTGCTGATTCCTAAATCGGTTTGCATTGCCGGCATGGCAATACTGAGATTTTTGCGAACAAAATAGTAGATCGCATATCCCACCATACTGGCAATTATGGTTCGAGTTTGCCAGTATTTGAACTTTTTAACAGTTTCCGGCGACATGGAGGAATAGGACGTAACACTCATACAATTGTTTATTGAAATTATTGACGTTGATTCTTAAAAACCCGGTTTCGCATTGTAAATTTCCGAAATCCATTGTCGAAGATAGCCCGTTCTTACCGCAACATCCAAAACTGTGAAACGCCTGCGAATATGTTGGGCTCTAAAATAGCTTTGGTACAACCGTTTTTCGGTAATTCCAATTTCCATTGGTTTCGTGGGGGCGCCCACTAATTGCAATCGTCTTTTAACTTCCCGAACGGGAAGCAATTGCTTTTCCAACCGCTCTTTTATAACGGGCCATTTGGTTTTTAGCAATTCCAATTGTTGCGCAAGAGCCTCTTTCGTTACATATTTTTCTTTTGTTTCACGAACTGCGGTATCCAAAAAATCTGTGCCCGAAAACATCTCCCTCACTTTGTATTCCTGAGCCGCTGCATCGGGCCATTGATCACAGCAGGCTCCTACATCCAATTGATCTATGGGAGCCTGTAGCATTTGCTCGTACAAAGCTGTAACTGCAATTGTGGCTATTCCAACTTTAAACCCGTGAGAAGGAGCTTTTCCGTTGTGAACATGGTGTTCCATATCCCACAAATGACTAAACTGGTGTTCGGCACCGGAGGCAGGACGACTGGTTTTTGTCAATTGCATGGCAAATCCGCCTAACATAAGTCCCTCCACTAAGGGTGTAATGGCGTCGGCTTCTCCATTTTGAGCCCC
>JBDHYK010000063.1:0-14002 GCA_039811305.1 Niabella sp. | reverse complement strand
AAAATACCGCAGTAAGGGTCATTTTAATATGAAAATAAGCAGTAGTTCAGACCGCGTCAAAAGCCAAAGCAGTACAGGTTATAGCTATGAAAACAATAAAAGAATGGTGATGAAGCATATTAAGCTTCGCAAAGACTCGCTACTTGTTAAAGAAAATTTGTAGAACGGAGGGCAAAAATCTTAGCATCAAAATAGAAAACGGAGACTTGATTTGTAGCTTTTCAGTACCCGGATTCCTTCTTCCATCAGCACTAAATCTGTCCGGGTGATGGCTTTGGTTTGCCTGACTGCCGAGGGTGGAGTAAAGGCGCCTTTTTCTAATCTGTTGTTGTAGATGACTTCCTCCGAAGGGAGACTGTGGTGAACGGATGATGGGGATAAAGGATCCGATCGTTGTTGATCCAATATGGGAGTGCGGTGTATTTTTGATCTGGTGCTCCGTAGAAAAAATCTTTAACCCATGCACGGTTGTTCACTTGTTACTAAGCCCCCTGAAAAAAAATCGAAAATGCAAATTTAAGTTGGACGCTTTTTTAGCAGCCTATCTCGCCAGCCAGGCTCGTGGATCCACGTTTCGTTCTTCGATCATTAAAATAAAGTCCAATTTGCCATTCCCGGTTTCTTCATCAGCACCTACATGGCCAATAGTTTGCCCCCGATGCACTTTGCTGCCCTTATTTACGCTTACCGATGAAAGGTTGCTGTAGGCTGTAAAGTATTTCCCATGTCTGATTACCACCAGAGACATACCTCCAACATTCGATACACTGGCTACATCGCCCTCAAAAATTGCCCGAACCGGTGCACCCACCGATGCGGTGTAGGTAACGCCTGGGTTTTCGCCAACAATATCGGGACCCAAGCCTTCAATTCGATAACGTCCAAACCCTAATGTGATCACACCATCTACCGGTGAAGGCAGGCGACCTCGATTCTGCGAAAAATCACTGTTAAGTGCAATATCTACAGGTTTGTAGTTAAGATAGCCTCCTACCGGTGCCTTGTTCTCAGGTGGCGGTGGCGGAGCGGATTTTACAGGGCTTACAGAAACATTTTTTGCAGTGAGATTGCCGCTGCTACCCGAAGGAACCGTTTTAATGTCGGTAACCGTTCCGGCATTAACTTTTGTAGATTTAGGCAAATTAATAGGCTTAAAGCTTTCCTCTTCATTTTTTTCAACGGTAGCCGGGCTTGCGCCTGGCGCCGGAGACGCTGCCAGATCCCTGGTCTTCGCATCGGCAAGTGCAGCTTTCTCGGCTTCTTTTTGTTGTTTAGCCAATGCTTCTGCCCAGGCTTTTCTGTCTGCATCGGCTTTCACGCGGGCTTCTTCACGGGCTACTTTACGTGCTTCGTCAATTTCTTTACGAACAATGAGCGATATGCTGCTCTTTAGCTCCCGATCGCGTTTTTGCTTGATGGCTATTTGTTTTTGCAGATTGCCTGCCTGAGATTTAAGCAGAGATACCACAGAATCTTTTTCATTCTTTTGAATTTCCATAGAAGAAAACTCACGGGAGCGGCTATCTAATGCGGATTGCTTTTTGGAGATACTGACCGTTTGTTGATAGCGTCTTTTTGTAATGAGTTCCTGGGTTTTCACGATATCACCCATTTGTTTCGCCCGGTAGTCGCGATAGTTTTTCAGATAGGTGATGCGTTTGAGTGCATCGTTGAAGTTTTTCGAAGAAAAAATGAAGTTCAGGTAATCGTAGTTGCTACGGTTTTTATAAGCATAAACAACACTGCGGGCATAATGTGATTTTAAGGTGTCTAATTGCTTTTTTAACCTTGAAATTTCAATTGCGCTGTAATAGATATCATCATTAATTAATCGAATTTCTTTCCCAATATTATTAATGTATTTTTCCTGAAGTTCAATTTTACGATTCAAAGAGGCTAATTGGGTTAGTGTTTCCTTTTGCTGCCCCTTTACCGAGGTGAGGGCCAGTTCAATTTGTTTCAACTCTCTTTGAATTTGGTTGCGCTCATCCAACATACTGGTTTTATCGCTTGTTTTTTGAGCAATTAGCACCGTGCTGAAAGCGAAGAATACCATCAGCCAGAGAATTTTTTTCGTCATCGTCGTCATCATCATCATTTCCACATCCTTAACGGAATTGTTGGTTATTTTATTGTGAACCGATCGGGTACAGAAAAGGGAGTACTTATTTCGGTATTAAAACTATGGTTCTTAAAGTTCAGATTCAGGTCCAAAGGTTTTTTATATTGAATTCGGATACTTCTGATCGTAGAAAACCAAAGATTATTAATTGCTTTATACTCTTTATAATTGAGTGTTGCTGTGTGTTTGTCGCTATGGCTCAGGTCTTCCAGTTGGCACCCTGTTGGTAAATACCCCGGTAAAGAAACCGATAATTGATTCTTTAATTGGTTGTGCTGACTATTGATCTGTATCAACTTATCTTCCAGGGTATATTCGCTGTTTGCAGAGTCTATAAACACCGGATTGCCGATTAGCAAATCTTGCAGGGTGCACAGGGTAACCGGTAAGCCGGTTTGCTCTCTCAAAAAAGAAATACTCCTGGCCGTATATTCTCTGGAAAGCCGGTTGAGGATTTTTACCGAGTCTTTTGTAACCAGAATGCGAATCACTTCTATACCTAATGGCCCGATGGCAGATCCCCATATGAGGCTGTCTTTGAACATATTAAGTTTTAAATCAAAACTGGTGGTTTTATTGTTTTCGGTATAGTCCACAGCGGCTTTGCCCGAAAAAGTTGTATAATTGATTCTATTTAGTTTGGATAAAATCGAACTTATTGTTTCCGGCTCGTTGGTAGGAGGCGTGGGAACATCTATCTGCGGAGCAGGAGGGGTTTGTTGTGCCTTTTTTCCTCCTGCGCAAGATGTAAGAAACAGTGTTATTATTATAATACTCAATAATTTATTCATGGTAGATCTTTGTTTTGTTCTTATCACGTGTTGTTCAACTTATTTTCCAGTATGTCCAAACCCCCCACTATTTCTTTCAGTTTCTGAAAGTGCTTCTACAAGCTGCCATTGTATTTTTTCAGTTTTTTGCAACACTAACTGAGCAATTCTGTCCCCGTTTTCAATCACCTGGTTTTCCTGAGAAAGGTTGATTAGTATCACTTTAATTTCTCCGCGGTAATCAGCATCAATGGTGCCCGGGGTGTTCAGGCAGGTAATTCCTTGTTTAAGAGCCAGCCCACTACGGGGGCGTACCTGAGCTTCAAACCCATCGGGCAACTGAATGAAGAGTCCTGTTGGCACCAGCGCCCTTTGCAGGGGTTGCAGCGTAACAGGTTCTGCTAAAAAAGCCCGCAAATCCATACCCGAAGCCCCTGTTGTGGCATAGACAGGTAATTCATTTTTGGACGTATTTACAATATTAACTTCAATTGTGGCCATGCGGACAAAGATAATCCCTTGAAATTAAAGCCAAACATCTTATTCCTTATAGATGCAAAAAACAAAAAGATTCCTCAAAAAGATGGGTCTGGAGGTTATTTTTTAGGCTTTTGCTAACAAAACGGTAGCAATGGCAACCAGGCCCTCTTCGCGGCCCACAAAGCCTAACTGTTCGGTGGTAGTAGCCTTTACCGACACGTCCGATACTTCTGTTTGGGCAATTCTGGCAATAACTTTTTGAATATCAGGTACATAGGGTTTTATCTTAGGTTCCTGCAGGCAGAGCGAACTATCAATATTTACAATTTTATAACCCTTGTCATGAATCATTTGCACACATTTTTCAAGTAAAATTTTGCTGTCAATCCCTCGGTATTTTTCATCGGTATTGGGGAAATGAAGTCCGATATCGCCTAAGGCTAAGGCTCCTAAAAGGGCATCGCAAATAGCGTGCAACAACACATCGGCATCGCTGTGTCCAGTAGCTCCCTTATAATGTGGAATTTTTACTCCCCCTATCCAGAGGTCATGTCCTGCTTCCAATTGATGAAAGTCAATTCCTGTGCCAATCCTAAACGACATAGTTGCTTTGAAATTTGTTTAAAAACGAAGATAACTACAATAATTTACTCGCAGGGTTTGTTTATTTTTGCAATATCATGATAGAAGAACTATATAAAGTGTACAAAGCCTCCTCGTCGGTACAAACAGATACCCGAAAATTGAAAGCCGGTGAAATGTTTTTTGCGCTGAAAGGTCCTAATTTCAACGGAAATGAATATGCTCAACAAGCCATAGACAAAGGTGCATCCTGTGCCGTTATTGACGAAGCTGCATTTGAAATACCCCATAAAACTATTTTGGTAGAGGATGTAATGACAACTCTGCAACAATTAGCGCATTACCATCGGAAGCAGTTTTATATGCCGGTAATTGCGATTACGGGAAGCAACGGAAAAACAACAACCAAAGAATTGATACATAAGGTATTAAGCACATCTTACCAGGTGTATACCACAGAAGGAAATTTAAATAATCACATTGGCGTACCGCTTACAATACTAAAGATAAAACCCGATGCCGAAATTGCAGTGATTGAAATGGGCGCCAATCATCCAGGCGAAATAGCCGCTTATTGCAAAATTGCCGACCCCACACATGGCATCATTACCAATTGCGGCAAGGCACACCTTGAAGGATTTGGCAGCCTGGAAGGAGTAAAAAAAGCAAAAGGCGAATTGTATGATTACCTTAGGGAGAAAGAAGATCGCACGGCATTTGTGATGTGGGACTATGATTACCTGCGCAAGATGAGCGAAGGGATTGCAATGATTACCACCTATGGCACAAGCAATACCAAAGTCTGTGGAAAGGTGAAAGAACTCGATCCGTTCTTGCAGGTAGCTTGTTGCAATAGGGGAGACCAGGCTTGCATCAAAACACAGTTAGTGGGTGCCTATAACCTGCCAAATGTGCTGGCCGCCCTTGCCGTGGGTTTTGAAATGAAAATCAGTTTTCAGAAAATTCGTAGGGCAATAGAGCAATACAAACCCGACAACAGTCGCTCCCAGATGGTAGATGTTGAGAGCAATAAGATCATTTTGGATGCCTACAACGCCAACCCGGGCAGTATGAAAGCGGCTATTGAAAATTTTGCTGCAATGAAAGCGGATAAGAAAATTTTAATACTTGGAGAGATGGCCGAAATGGGCGGTGAAACTAAGGCAGAACACAAGGCGCTGGTGTCGTTGGTACAGCAGTATCCCTGGGAAGAAGTTGTATTGGTAGGAAAAGCCTTTGAACCGTTTCGGGAGTTGTACCGCTATTTTAAGAACGTATCAGATGCCCGAGTGTGGTTTCAAGAGCAGAATTTTGAAAACACCTTTTTTTTAATAAAAGGCAGCCGTAGTGCAGCTATGGAAAAGATTTTGGAATAATAATGGAAGACGAGAATTTAACAGAACAGCGACCCAATCGGGGATATTTAGCCACCGTACTGGGCTGTTATTGCCCCAGGTGCCGCGAAGGAAAACTATTTGAGCGGCCGCTTCGGGTCAATCTAAAAGGGTTTATGAAGATGAACAAAACCTGTCCCGTTTGTGGCCAGTTTACCGAAATTGAAGTAGGTTTTTATTATGGCACCGGTTATGTTAGCTATGCAATAGGAGTGGCAATCTGTGTGGCAAGTGCCCTGGTTTGGTGGATGACAATTGGCTTTTCGGCGCAAGACCAAAGAGCTTTTTACTGGTTAATTTTGAATGCGGTTTTGTTAGTAGTTCTGCAACCCTGGCTCATGCGCTTTTCGCGTAGCCTTTGGATTTCCTGGTTTGTAAAATACGATCCCGAATGGCAAACTAACCACCCCGAAGATGTGTCAGAACGGCTGAATGAACAACAGGCGGGCAATTGGTAGAAGGCAATCAGGGCGTTTTATAAAAATAATTCCTTTATAATAATGAAAACGCCCATTGTTAAAATTACCCATCCAAATAAGGGTTTCAACTTTTTCCCATTTATTTTTTTGCCAATGGCAATACCCAAAAACATGCCCAGAATCGCCATAGAGGAAACCTTGGCCAGTAGCAACTTGTCAAAATACACATGGTTTAGAAGATCTCCCATAAAGCCAATTAGCGAGTTCATGGTGATAATGAACAGGGAGGTAGCTATTGCAAATCGGAGATCTAATTTAGCATAAAACAGTAAGGCAGGAACAATTAAAAATCCACCACCGGCACCTAAAAGCCCGGTAACCAGCCCTACAGCAGCGCCGATTATACTGAGTTTTAAATTAGAAACCTTCTGCGAGGCAACGGTGGTTCTTTTTCGAATCATTGAAATAGCAGCAGCAATCATCAACACCGAAAAAACCGTCATCAAAAAAATATGGCGGGTAAGTACAAATCCTCCCAGTTGGATCAGTTTCTCAGGTATTGCCGGAAGCAGAAATTTTCTTATCAGCAATAGAACCACTAAAGAGGGAATTGCGAAAACAAGTGCTGTGTTAAGTTTCAGATTTCCCTGCCGATGGTGATTGTAAGAGGCAATCACCGATGTGATCCCGACAATAAACAGGGAGTGCGTGGTAGCATTTTCGGGGGTTACACCAAATAAATACACCAAAATAGGCACCGCCAGAATAGATCCGCCACTGCCGATTAAACCTAATGACACCCCTATTAATAACGAAAGAAAATAACCCAGTATCTCCAAAGGCATGAATTTAAAAGATGCAAAGGAACTACAATTTTTAAATAGAAAGGTAACTTATATTACATGGTTTTCTGGAGGAACTGATCCTCTAAGTAAAACAGACTTTGTAGATAAGAAAGAAGTTGGGGTTTGTTCAGGTAGAAACCTACAACCGATTCGGTGTGGGCTGAGTGTTCAATACCGGATTTTGATCTACCAAACTGGCGAATTTTTGGGAAGAAGCCGCTTCGCTACCAATAAGATCTTCTAAAGTAATTTGAACCAATAACTTATCTAATGTAAACTGAATGATTTGCCAAAGTGATCGGGCCGAACAATCTACCGAATTGGTACAAAACCGCAAGGCGCCTGTATGGGCAATACAGAATTTATTGTCAAAAACGGTACCGCCTAATGTTTTTAAAACATCTCTAAGAATAATTTGATGCGCCGGTTTTGCTAAAAGGTACCCTCCTTTGTTTCCGGGTGTGCTTTGAACAAAACCTGCCAAACGCAGCTCACGCGTTAATTTTGCCGTGTAATGGCTGGTTAACCCTTCTGCATCCGCAATTTGGGGCACACTCAACCCCTCACTGTCTTTACAGGCAGCTATGCGGATAAGTATTCGTAAACCATATTCTTCTTGTGCGGTTACCTTCATAGTCGTATAGGACTTCGGAGCGCGAAGTGGGTATTAGATAATTGATTGAAACCAGGGAATCCTACGATGCATAATTTGTCTGAAGATTCGATTTTGTTTCGATTTTTAAAATATGAAAACAGGTAGGCAGTTATTTACATGAAACCTAACTCCAGCTGAGCCGCTTCACTCATCATGCTTTTGTCCCAGGGTGGGCTCCAGGTTACTGTTACCAATACATCGTTCACTCCTTCCAAGTCCCGAACCTTTTGATCAATTTCAATCGGTAAGGATTGTGCTACCGGGCAGGAAGGCGCCGTAAGCGTCATGACAATCTGAACATTATTTACAGGGAGTACCTCCACTTTGTATATCAGACCCAGCTCCCAGATATTTACGGGAAGTTCGGGGTCGTATATGGTTTGTAAAACCTGTATTACTTTTTCTTCTATAGTGGGCTCATCCATTTTTATATGTTTTTAGTGATGAATAAGTTTTAGATTATTGTTGCTATTGCGGTTCTGCGGAAAATGCCAATGCATAGTTTTTCATTTGCTTCACCATCGCACGCAGACCGTTGGAGCGTGTTTGGGCAAGATGGCTTGTCATGCCTATTTTGTTGATAAAGCTCATTTCTGTTGCCAGTATTTCTTCCGGACAGTGCCCGCTAAGTACACCAATCAACATACTAATCAACCCTTTTACAATCACTGCATCACTATCGGCCTGGTAATATATTTTCCCATCTTTATAGTCTGCTACCAGCCAAACTGTGGATTGACATCCTCTAACTTTATTTTCATCTTTTTTATACACATCTGGCAGGGGAGGGAGTTTTTTTCCCAGGTCAATAATGTACTCGTATTTTTCATCCCAGGTATCAAAGAGGGAAAAATCCTCCACAATCACATCTTCTTTTTGTTGTATTGTCCTTGTCATTGCTTTGTTTCTTTTTGCTGCCAAATCCCCCTGTGTTATTGCGTTGAAAAAAATAGTTCGGGGTTGAAATTTGGAAATTATAATAGAACAGAAATAGCTTTTTTCAGCCCTGCTACGAAAACATCAATTTCTTCTTTTGTGTTGTAGAGTGCAAAAGAAGCCCGGATGGTACCGGGAATATTAAAACGAGCCATTAGCGGCTCGGCACAATGATGCCCGGTTCTTACAGCAATCCCTTTATTATCCAATAGTACTCCCATGTCGGAAGGGTGTATTCCATCAATTACGAAGGAGAGTACACTTATTTTGTTTTTTGCTGTACCAATGATTCGTACACCCTCTATTTGTGAGATTTGCCCGGTTGCATAGTTTAAGAGTTCGGCTTCGTGGTTACAAATCCATTCTTTGCCGAGTGTGTTTATATAATCAATCGCTGCTTTAAATGCGATGGCATCGGCGATATTGGGCGTGCCCGCTTCAAATTTGTAAGGCAGATCGTTATAGGTGGTTTTTGCAAAACTTACCTCCCGAATCATTTCGCCGCCGGCATTAAACGGGGGCATTTGATTCAGGATGTCTTTTTTCCCGTACAGAACACCCATGCCTGTAGGCCCTAAAAGCTTGTGAGAGGAAAAAGCGAGAAAGTCGCAGTTGAGCTCCTGAACGTCTATATCAATATGTAAAATGGATTGTGCAGCATCAATGGCAACTTTTGCGCCTTTTTTATGGGCGCTGTCAATAATTTCCTGTATAGGGTTGATGGTGCCAAGGGCATTACTTACGTGCATCACCGACACCAACTTTGTGTTATTACTGAGCAGATCCTGGTAAGCCTCCATCAGCAGCTCCCCCCGATCATTGATAGGGATAACTTTTAAAACGGCTCCTTTCTCTTCACATACAATTTGCCAGGGTACGATATTAGAGTGGTGTTCCATTTCTGAAATAATCACTTCATCGCCTGCTTGTAAATTTTGCCGTCCCCAGGTATAGGCAATCAGATTGATGCTTTCGGTGGTGCCTCTGGTAAAGATGATTTCTTCACGAGATGGCGCGTTAATAAAGGCTTTCAGCGCATCGCGGGTGGCTTCAAAATCGGCCGTAGCTTCTTCGGCCAGTGTGTGGATGCCTCTGTGTACATTAGCGTTGGTCTGCGTGTAATATTTAATTAATGCATCAAGTACGGTTTGTGGTTTTTGGGTGGTAGCTGCATTATCGAAATATACCAGGGGCTTGCCTTTCACTTTGCGGTGGAGGATGGGGAAGTCTTTTCGGATATCGTCAATTGTTCGAATCATAGTTTGTCGGCATCAAAAAGTTGTCAAAAGGTTTCTTAGTTTTTAAACTTAAGAACCCATGGCCAGGCTTTGCTTTACAAGGTCATCTACATACAGTCTGATTTCGCTGGGTTTTATTTTTTGAAGAATATCTAAAGCAAACCCATGCAATAACAATGAGGTTGCCGTAGCGTTAGAGATGCCCCGCGAGCGCATATAAAACAAAGCTTCTTCATCTAACTGACCCACCGTACATCCGTGTGAGCACCGTACATCATCTGCAAAAATCTCTAATTGTGGTTTGGTGTTCACGCTTGCATTTTCAGATAGCAGAATGTTTTTATTACTTTGGTAGGCATTGGTTTTCTGTGCCTTTTGCCTTACAAATATTTTACCGTTGAAGACGCCTGTGCTATGGCCGTTTAAAACTCCCTTATACAACTCGTTGCTCACACAGTTGGGTTCAAGATTATCCACAACCGTGTGATTGTCCACGTGCGTATGACCATTTTGTAAATAAAGACCATACATATTTGCCAGCGAATTGGGTGCACTCATCACCATGTTCAGGTTGTTGCGCACCAGCCCGCCACTTAAAGAAACAGTTACTACATTAGCGATACTGGTTCCTATTTGATGCACGTGGGTTGTGCTTACAATGGTTGAATTGGGCGCGTCGTTCTGTATTTTATAAAAATCAACAACTGCGTCTTTCTCCACAACCATTTCTATTACCTGGTTGGTAAAGCTTTCATCCGATCCGATGGTGGAAAAAGTTTCTACCATTTGAAGATGCGCATTTACATCTACATGTACTAATACCCGTGGTTGGGCAAAAATATTTCCATTGCGCGCATCTGTAATATTATAAAAATACACCGGATGTTTTGCACTACGATTTTTTAACACGTGTATAAAAACTCCTTCTTGTATAAACGCGGTATTTAGTGCATTAATACCGTCCCGATGATATTGGGCACTATGCCCTAAATGTTTTTCTACGATGGGTGCAAACTGGTTATGAGCAGCCTCCTGAAGCGAAAAGATCTCCAGTTCTTCTGATTTTATTGTGGACAACTCGGGGTGATAATGCCCATTTACAAAGACAATAACGTTGGCCTCGGCTGTTCCGGGTATTTGAATAGCCGCCAGATCCTGCTTTGTAAAAAACTGCTCTTTTAAATCGGCAGTAAAATGATAGTCTTTTGAAAAGAAGTCGTTGATTTGGGTGTATTTCCACTCTTCGTGCCTTACAGTGGGGATGCCCGTGCGACTGAACTCGTCAAAAGCTTCATCGCGTATTGTTTTAATATGCGTATCAACGGTATCGGCCTGTAATTGTTCAAATCGTTCTTTAAAATATGCTAACGTGTTCATGAATTTTTTTTTAACTGTTTTCTGAAATCGGGATGGTGGGTAGTTCGATCCTTATCGAAAGGGTGAATACAGCAGTACCTCCCCGTTTATCAAAAAATCAATAGATGGGTTCAATTAGGCTTCTACTTCGTTCTTAATGAACTCATAACCTTTTTCTTCTAATTCCAATGCCAGTTCTTTTCCTCCAGATTTTACAATTTGTCCATTAACGAGAACGTGAACAAAATCTGGAACGATGTAGTTGAGCAGGCGTTGATAGTGTGTAACTACGAGGATGGCATTATTTTCATTTCGAAGTTGGTTTACACCATCGGCAACAATGCGGATGGCATCAATGTCGAGCCCGGAGTCGGTTTCGTCTAAAATAGCCAATTTGGGTTGTAAAATAGCCAACTGAAAAATTTCATTGCGTTTTTTTTCACCACCGCTGAATCCTTCGTTTAGCGACCGGCTAAGCATGGACTGGTCAATATCCAACATTCTCATCTTCTCTTTCAATAGTTTTAAAAACGCTACGGCATCCAGCTCTTCTTCACCCCGGTATTTTTTTACTTCGTTTAAAGCTGTTTTCATAAAGTTGGTGGTACTTAGGCCTGGAATTTCTACAGGGTACTGAAAACTAAGGAATACACCTTCACCAGCCCTTTCTTCAGGAGAAAGTTCCAGCAAATCCTTTTCGTAAAATTCAACCGAGCCTTCGGTAACTTCGTAGTCGGGCTTACCGGCCAGCACATTGGCCAGCGTGCTTTTGCCAGAACCGTTAGGCCCCATAATCGCATGAACCTCACCGGGTTTAATGTCGAGATTGATTCCATTTAATATATCCTTTCCTTCGATACCTGCATGTAGGTTTTTGATTGATAACATCTTATTTGTTTATTGTTTTTATTAGAAGATTGGTATTTTTTGTGTTTCTGAATTGCTGAAAAGTCTTCTTACCCCACACTTCCTTCTAAGCTTACTTCCAGTAGTTTTTTGGCTTCAACTGCAAATTCCATCGGTAGGTGATCCATCACTTCTTTGGCAAACCCATTAATAATGAGGGCAACAGCTTTTTCGGTGTCAATGCCCCGTTGGTTACAGTAAAAAATCTGGTCTTCACCAATTTTTGAAGTGGTAGCTTCGTGTTCTACTACGGCTGTTTTATTCTTCACTTCAATATAAGGAAAGGTGTGGGCGCCACATTGATCGCCAAGCAATAAAGAATCACATTGGCTGAAGTTTCTTGAGTTCTGCGCGTTTTTACCAATGCGCACCAGACCCCGGTAACTGTTTTGGCTTCTCCCGGCAGAAATTCCTTTGCTCACCACACGGCTGCGGGTATTTTTTCCTAAGTGCAACATTTTGGTTCCTGTGTCAGCTTGTTGAAAATGATTGGTGAGCGCTACGGAATAAAATTCGCCTGTACTGTTGTCTCCTTTCAATATTACGCTGGGATATTTCCAGGTTACGGCCGAGCCGGTTTCTACCTGTGTCCAGGATATTTTTGAATTGTCGCCTTTACAAATGCCGCGTTTGGTTACCAAATTATAAATGCCGCCTTTTCCCTCTTTATCACCAGGGTACCAGTTTTGTACGGTACTGTATTTTACCTCGGCATTGGCCATAGCTACAATTTCCACAACGGCGGCGTGAAGTTGATTTTCGTCGCGGCGGGGAGCGGTACAACCTTCAAGATAGCTCACATAACTTCCCTCATCGGCAATTATCAACGTGCGCTCGAACTGGCCGGTGTTTTCTGCATTGATCCGGAAATAGGTACTGAGTTCCATAGGGCAACGAACGCCTTTGGGAATATAACAGAACGATCCGTCGCTGAACACGGCTGAGTTGAGAGCTGCATAAAAATTGTCAGTAACCGGCACAACCGAGCCCAGATACTCTCGCACTAAGTCGGGATGCTCCCGTATTGCCTCGCTCATTGAGCAAAAAATAATACCCAGCTCGGCTAACTGCTCTTTGAAGGAAGTGCCGATGGATACGCTGTCTATAACGGCATCAACCGCTACACCCGTAAGGCGCTTTTGTTCGGCAAGAGAAATTCCTAATTTTTCGAAGGTTCTGATTAACTCCGGATCCACCTCGTCGAGGTTTTTCGGCTGCACTTTCTGTTTAGGTGCCGAATAATATATAACGTCCTGAAAATCAATATCAGGCATCTTTAAATTTCCCCATTTGGGCGCAACCATTTTTTGCCATTGTTCAAAGGCTTTCAGTCGCCGTTCCAGCATCCAGTCGGGTTCCTGCTTTTTAGAAGAAATGAAGCGGATAATGTCTTCATTCAGGCCTTTGGGTGCAGATTCGGTCTCAAATTCTGAGAAAAACCCATATTTATACTCACTATTTACATGGGTTTCTATGGGATCCAGCTCGGCTTCGGTTACATGTTTATTCTGTGAAATGTGGTCTGTTTGCATACTCATCCGACAAAGATAAGTCTATTTATACAAAAAAGTATAAATGAAACCCGGATATTTTTTCTTAAACAAGGATGCTATTTACCCATTTGGGTTTTCAGATCTTGCCTTAGTTGATGGAGTTTATCAATAAACGGCTTTATTTCTTTTAATTCTTTGGCATCTGCGCTACCGTATCGGATGGTATGCGAGCTCCCTTTTTGCTGAATGGTGATCCATTCATCGCAGCCATCCACACAAATATTGCAGGTGTTTAAATTAATGGCATTGAATTTTTTTAGGTCTAACAGGTTCAGCAGTTCATGCCAATCGGCAGTTCCGGTAGCTTTGGTGATGTGTGGGCCTTCCTTACTACAGGAAGAAGGGTAGTAAACGTAGGTTGTTGTAGGTTTTGTAAGTATCAGGGAATCGCCGGGGGCACACCATCCGCAGGCTTTATTTAAAGTTATGCGGAGGTGATCTTCATTAAGACTATGCCCCTGAAACGGTTTCTGACAGGAAACGAACAACAAGCAGAACAAAAAAATACCGGAACTATACTTACACATATTTTTTTAAGCTAAAAATAACTACGGTAAAGGTATTAATTTAAACTGGAAAGATCCTCTTCCCTATTTTTTTAATACCTATAAGAGTTCTATTACTTACTTGCACCTTACACAGTAAAACAAATGGTGAAGATATAAAGTGTAAAATCAGATGGAATGAAACTTATTGATAATGAATTAAAAAACCATTATTTTTGATAGAGTAACGGTTTTGGACAA
>JBDHYK010000062.1:0-14153 GCA_039811305.1 Niabella sp. | reverse complement strand
CTCCGATTTTTTTGTCAGAAGCGACACTACCCAGCCTTTTCTGGACGTAACTTTCGATGGGGTTCGTATTCTGAACAGGGATATCGTATCCAGCAAGCCCGATATTCTTATCAAACTTACTGACGATTCGAAGTGGTTGCTCCTAAACGATCCAGGTTTGGTAAAAGTACAATTACGCCATCCGGATGGAAGTTTGAAGGACTACCCATACAATACCGACACGTTGCGGTTTAATGCACCTGCTACATCCAACGCCAATACAGCAACGATCAATTTTAGACCCGATTTGCCAGTGGACGGAAATTATGAGCTGATCATTGCGGCAAAAGACCAAAGTGGCAACCTTGCAGGCGAATTACAATACCGTGTGGGATTTCAGGTGTTAAATAAGCCCATGATATCGAATATGCTGAACTACCCCAATCCGTTCACAACCTCTACGGCCTTTGTATTTACCCTCACCGGATCGGAAGTGCCTCAAAACCTAAGGATACAGATAATGACCATTACCGGAAAAATAGTGAAAGAGATAACAAAAGCCGAATTAGGCCCCATCCGAATAGGAAGAAACATTACCGAGTATAAATGGGATGGCACCGATCAGTTTGGGCAAAAACTTGCCAATGGAGTCTATCTTTACCGGGTGATTACAAATTTGAATGGGAAATCTTTAGAAAAATACAAATCGGAAAGCGATAATACCGATCGGTACTTCAAAGCCGGTTATGGAAAAATGTATTTGGTGCGATAAGGCATCAACAATCCTAAGCAATCATGTTACTTTTTGATATTGTAATACCTACGTATAATAACCTGAACGAACTGAAAGAATGTTTAGATAGCTTTAGCCACCAAACCATCAAAGATTATAAAATATGGGTTTGTGTGGACGGTTCGACCGATGGAACACTTGAGTATTTATCCGAAAAGTCCAAATCTCATCCACAGATAACATTTTTAGAACACGCAGATAAGCAAAACCATGGTAGGGCAGCAACCCGTAACCTGATCCTTTCAAAGATTTCGGCCAAGTACGTATTATTTCTCGATTCTGATTATAGAGTACCGAATAAATTTCTTGAAGGTCATTTTTCTGTATTGCAATTGGAGAACCGGGTATCCGTTGGGCAGGTTACTTATGAACGAAACAATATCTGGAGCGATTATGATCTTACAAGGGGGATGCATAAATATAAAAAAAATTTAAGTGTAATACCAGCTAAATACATCGTAACAGACAATGTGGCTATGCCTTCCTTTGTCTTTCTGGAATTGAAAGGTTTTGATGAACATTTTAGAACTTATGGGGGGGAAGAT
Source organism: Niabella sp. (assembly GCA_039811305.1). Taxonomy (GTDB): domain Bacteria; phylum Bacteroidota; class Bacteroidia; order Chitinophagales; family Chitinophagaceae; genus Niabella. The sequence goes on along the minus strand of JBDHYK010000062.1, from coordinate 12,836 downwards.
ACGGAATTGGGATATCGCATTCAGGAAAAATATAATTTACCCGTCGTGGTTAATAAAAAGGCGCTTGCCTTTGGCAGCTTGGATAAATCACTGGCTTTTGCACTACAACAGCGAGAGGAGTTTGCGGGGGCCAACTTAAAATATTTATTAAATAAGCACCCCTGGGCCACCGATATTTTCAATATCCGGTTTATTAATTCAGTTTTTGGGAAAGCGTTGTATTTTTTTACCCCCAAAAAGATGCTTTTAACAGCCAGCGAAAATGAAAAACTACCCCATTTTTTAAGACTGAAATTTGTGCACCTGCTTGTTTTTTGTTATTTGTTCAAAGGATATCACAAAAGCTGATTATTTGGCAAGATAGCTAAAAGTACCCTACCGGTTACATTCAGTTACTTTTTACCAAAGGCTATTGTTTTTGAAAAGCGGGTGAAACCCATTGGTCTTCATAAACCTTATTTCAAAATACTGATAGGAATAATGGTATTACTATTCAATCGAATTGTTTTATATAAATAGAATCAAAGGTAGTTAAAACGTAATTGGTAAAACCAGGAGCAGAAAGGAACTAACTAAAAAGATAAATAGCTGGAGTCAGACACTATCCTGCCGAGTCTCTTGCGATCCGTTTTTTCTCTTCATCACTCACCCGAAAAAATAAAGAACGGAAAGGTTTCAAAACTGCATACAAAAATGAATATTTTCTGGGTATTTTAAATAATCTCAGGTCTTTGGGTGATGGCGTAAACCTAAATTTAAAGCAGGCCAGCAAATAAATCAACTTGTCGCGCGCAGTATCTTTTTGATAAAGAATACTTTTACTATAAGGCCGTATTTTCAGGTGGCTCCCAAGCAACTGCTTTGAGAGCAGCCTGCTAATAAAATGCCTTCTTTCTTTACTACTGAGTAGTTTTTGATTTTGGAGGTCCAGCGCAAACTCAAGCCCCAGCAATTCTTTAACTAAAAATTGCCCAGTTTGCCATGCTTTCATTAGATGAAAATCCTGAATGGCCTGTTGAATAAATGTTTTGTCAACAACGGAAGATTCTTTATTGGTGGGTTGAGCGATATCAATAAGATTGCGCAATGCAGAAAAACCATCATTGAAAGCATGGTGTATAAAAATAGAAAGAAAGTGTGCCTCCGGTTTCAGTAGTTTGATTTGGTTTTTTACCAATCGGTGCACCGTTCCCGGTTCAAATAATAATGCGTTGGCTTCCTTTTTGATCTGTGTCGTATTAGTACTGATGCGCCAGTGAAACTCTACACGCGATTCTCTGTACGAATTTTGATACCTGTTGAAATCTAAACTTTTTTCCTGATGAAATATATCGGCTTTATAATAATCAAATTCTAACTTATTTTCGAAACTATAACCGCTTTGAAGCAGCACCTCTTTTGCAACGTCAAAATCAGCGGGCAACAGTACCAGGTCAATATCACTTGATTCTCTTGAAAAAAGATCTCCATAAAACTGTAGCGAATAAGATACTCCTTTATAGGGGAAGCAGTTGACGCCTTTTTCCTCCAATTCCAAAATAATTCTTTCTGTTTCTAATGCTCGCTTTATGTTTTGTTGAACCAAATGAATGCGGCGTTGCTTAATTTTTAAGGCGTGGGCCTCAGGCAGGTTTGCGTTTTCCAAAACTTTAAAAACGATGGGTTCAATTCTATGATAGTCTGTTAGAAGAAAGAAATGTTCCCAATCAATTTCATTCGCATCAATGAAGGGTTGAATAGTTTCAGCAGGTTCCGTCTTGAAGGGGATCCGGCAGCATAGCACCACTAATGCGATTTCAATTCCGTAATGATTTTTTATTTCGTCAATAGGAATCATAGCTGTTGCATTTCGTAAAGTTTTTTAAACACACCCTCTTTTTTTATTAAGTCATCAAAACTACCTTCTTCGGCAATACGGCCCTCCTGCATAACGTATAAGTAGTCGGCTATTTTTAAATTATACAAGCGGTGTGTAATTAAAATAACCATTTTGTCTGTTGCAATAGCTTTAATCTGATTAAATATATCGTACTCAGCCTGAGCGTCTAAAGCACTTGTGGGTTCGTCCAATACAATCAGTTTCGCCTCTTTTCTATAAAACACACGGGCTAATGCTAATTTTTGCCACTCGCCCCCGCTGAGTTGTTCACTTCCATCAAAAATGCGCCCCAACCGGGTACGATAGCCTTTTGAAAACTTGGTAATAAAACTGTCAGCGCCCGATTTGCGTCCTGCCGTTTTCACGTCCTCCAGGGTTTTGCCCAACAGGGGTTGGCCTAATATAATATTCTCTTCAATTGAGAAGAAATATTTTTCAAAATCCTGAAATAGAAAGACGGTTTGTTTCCGAAAATTCTCGTCGTTAATTTGCCCTAATTCAATTTGTCCAAACCGGATGGTACCCGAGTCGGACTCATATAGTTTCGATAACAGTTTTATTAAAGTGGACTTTCCCGAACCGTTTTCTCCCACAATTGCAATAATCTGGCCCGGCGCACAACGCAGCGATATATTTTGTAATACCGGTTTTTGGGTCTGCGGGTAATGAAAATGGAGACCCTGGATATTTAGGCCGGCATCTGTTATCGGGAAAGGAAGAGCTCCCGTTTTTTGAGGAGTGGGAACATCTAAAAAAGAAAACAAATCCTGTAAAAAAATGCGTTGTTGTATAATTTGAACGGCGGCCTGAAAAAAGTTCTTTGCATTGTTTTGCAGGCTTTGAAATCCCTGAATGTAAATAACAAATAAGCCCAGGCTAATTGTATTGTTTAGCGCCTGGCGGGCCAGCAGGGCAAAGATTACCGCCATAGCAATTATTTCGGCTGCCTCTGCTATCAAACTGTAACGGGTAAGCTTTTTATGGAGCTGTTGCTTTTGATGCCGGATGGTATTACGGATATTGGTAAAGTTGCGGATGAAAAAAGCTCCAAAGCCAAAAACACGGGTTTCTTTTGCATAACTAACTCCCGTAAGTATTTGGTGCAGATAGTTTGCTTCGCGCTCCTGAGGAGCTAATTTTCGTTCCTGCTGCATGGTGGCAATGCCATAATACCATTTGATTATGGCAAGGGGGATGGAAAAAGTAATAAATAGCAACGCAAAGAACGATTGCATACTTATAAATAAGAGCAATAAAAACAAGAGTGAAAAGCCTGCCGTAATAAAAGAATTAAAACTGGTAAGAAGGTTCCCCGCCCTGTACAGTGATTGCTGTTGTGCCAGGTGCAAACTGTCGTGATATTCGGGGTTTTCGTAGTATTCATAGTTCACCCTTGTGGCTTTGTTCAGTACCTGTTGTGCCAGATAGTCGGTAAGTTTTAACTGAAAAATAGTGGTAATGTAAGCCGCATATTGTTGGGCGATGGCCAATAGCAATTGAGCCGACAAAAAGTAAACAATTACGGGTACAACTTCTGAAAAGGATTGATGCCCGGTAACTTTATCAATTAATATTTTTATGAGATACAAGGAGGCTACGGGCAAAAGTGCCTGCAGGGTATGCAGGGCAAAACTTAGTAGGGCCAGGGTCTTACTGGTTTGCCACAGCAGGGTCAGGGAACGTAAAATATTCCTTTTCAGATCGCTGAGGTTGAAATGATTGAACTCTATTCCCATTTGTTTTTATAAATACTTTGCACTGTGTACTCTTCGGGATTGCAGAAACCTGCAATTATTTGTGTGCCTGCTACCGCCCAGGCATGAGCCTGAATCTCTTGTTTTTCTACATCTTTTTTAAATCCTACAAAAACAATGCAGGGCAATTGATAGTGGTTGCACAGCTTCATTGCCTGATAAGCCTGGTGGCGGCATACATCCTTCCAGGGTACGTAGCGGGCGATGGTTTGAATGGCATAGGCAATATCTGCGGCACGGGGGTCGGGTTTTTGAACCGGCAGCGGCGCTATTGTCTTCTGTCCGAATCGTGCCTGTTTTTTAAAAAAAGAAAATAATATAAACGTGTAAAATGAAAGGCAATAAGTTTGAACCAGCATTTTCTTTCGGGAAGCGCTCAGGTTGAAAAAAGTTTTTAACCTTCGGTTCATGGCTTCATGATCAACTTTTTCGACAAAAAGGTTTGCAAAATATCGTTTACTTCTTTTTCACAGTCGGGTGCAGCTATGGAATATTCTATCTGAAGGGTTTCACAAATAGCAGCCACGGGCAAACCGTCCTGAACCCCCTGCAATACTTTAAATGCTGTTTCGTTCAGCGAAAAATATTCATTCGTTTCGCTATTGAAAGCCACCCCTTCCTCCCCTAATTGTGTGATTAATACATCTTTTGAATTAAACAGATACGTCATGGGTGCAAAACTATTTTAAATTGAACGAATAAACTAATCAAAGTTTTTTTGTAAAAACAGAGCAAAAAGCAAGGCCTTCATAAGCCGTTGGATTTCGTAAGGTTCTACATAGGGCAGGGATAAATAGGTGTTCCATGTGTCGGCCAGTTTTTTCATATCTATATACTCATTGGCGGCAGGGCTGTACCTTACCGCTTCTATGGTTGCTGTTATTTCTGCAGCTTCGGCTTTAGCTTTATAAGAAAGATCGGCTGATTGCAGTCCTTTTTTGGGTTCAAATAACACTTTGTCGGGAATCTTACCTCTCATCATTCGCTTTACCAGCATACGCTGATTGTAATCTTCGTCAAAAAACGCTTCATTCGGCATACGAAAGAAACCCTCTATGAGGTCCACATCCACAGTCGGATCTCGGTACTCTATTCCAAAAAAATGATTGAATAGGCCTCCAAAATAACTTCTGGGCTGGTATAGTTCAATGAAAAGCTTTTTTAGTTCCAAAATATCGGGGTAGTACCTGTTTGGATCCGTTTTATTATTTCTTATATCATTTATTATATCGTAATGGTTCAATACCGCCGGTTGTAAAAATATATTTTGAACATATTTTTCGGTAGAAAAGACAATGCGCCTTTTGCTGTTGAGCCAATTTCTAAAATACTTATACGCAATGGGTTTAAGTATTTGCTTTTTCAGAAACAGGTAGGGATGCCGCGCTGCGGTGGAGAAAGAAAACGGTAACAAGTAGTCAATACCCGCAAAGGAGATATTAGAATTGCCTCCTTCGGCTGTTAAAATAGCGCCAAAACCTTGCTCCCCAGCCGTTTTTATACCGTCTAAGCCCCAATACACATTTGTGGCTCCATGTAGGACATTGTTGCTAAGCGTAATAATTTCCTTAATGCCTCGTAGTAAAGAATAGTTTTTAGAATCAAGCAGGATGGGGCGGATATTACCAGATGCCCTCGCCGTTTCCATTATATATGGGGTTTCATCCATTATCCGATATGCGTTTTCCTTATCTTTTAAAACTTCTTCAACGAAAAATGGAACGTGGCTGAAGGTGGTGAGTACTTTATTTTCCCGTTTTAGCAAGTCGGCAGCAATAAAACTAACGGTGCTGCTATCCAAACCGCCACTTAGCTGGCTGGCCACCGGTTTATAACAACGTAGCCGGTTTTGAACTGCATTCGTCAACAGCTCCAGCATTTCATCGGCATACTCCTGTTTTTTTCGATATTTTTTTATGGAGATTGTGTGGGGGTGCCAATAAGTTTGAATCTCTATTCTTTTATTGGCTCCAATGGTTAGTGTTTGTGCGTTGCCTAATAAATAGATGCTTTGAAAGGGGGTCTGCCGTGCAAACTCCACTTCAGTTTCTCCCCACAAAGTTAAATTTCGTACAAGGTACTCTTCATTCAACTTTTTTGGGTATTCGGGTAGTGCCAACAGTGCGGCAATGGACGAACTAAAATAAAAACCTTCTTCGTTTTGGTAGTAGTGCAAAGCGGTATAGCCCATAGGATCTCTTGCAATGAAAAGCTCCTGTTTTTTATAGTCAAAAACAGCAAAACTCCAGTCCCCGCGCAAATGATTCACACAATCTTTTCCCCATTGCAAATAAGCTTTTAAAACAAAACTGCCATCCGAAACCTGTGAATCGGCATTTATTTTGAGGGTTTGCGCAAGTTGCCGGCGGTTGTCAATTCTGGCGGCGGCAGTGAAGAGAATTTGCTCTTCCGCTAAATAAACCGGTTGTTTTTCGTAAATGGCTTCGGGGGTATTGTAAGTAAGAAACTGCCCAAAGGCGGTTGTTTTTTCAATGATTGCATTACGATCATTATGAGGCAGCACAGTAAGCGCCTGCATCATTTTTTGAAAGGAGTTTTCAAAATCCAAATTTGCACTGAAGTGCCAACTCCCCAAGATCAGGCTCATTGCAACAAATTAAAAAATAAAAAGCAGAGGACTTTATAAAGTACCTCTGCTTTTTGTAAAAATTCGATTATTGGTTAGGTTTTCCCATTAGTAGTACCATCGTTGTTATTGAGTGCAGCACTATTTATTTCTAACTCGGTAACTTCAGGCGTAATCCATTGTTTTTTCGCTTTCATAATATTGTAACATTTAGTGATTAATAGTCTAAGTTTAGGCTGCTAAGGTAACTCTATCTGCCTATTTTCCAAAATTTTTTTTACAAATTGGGGAAATTCATCAAAACTTTTTTGTCCTTTAGGGCGCAAAACACGGTGAAAGGGCACAAGCGACAAGATTTGGCTGATTAGTTCAAACTGAACTCTCCCTTTCTGCATGGCCGGAATCCAGTGGCAGCGATAGACATTGTTTGATAGTTCGGAGAACGCATCCATCAGGGTTACAGACTTTTTTACAATTTCAGATCCTTCCTCTTTTAAAAAAAGAATTTGCACAACTTCTACCGGTTCTTCTGCAAAATGCTCATGAAAGGAAAAACCGTATTTGTTCACTTCGTCCACTTCGTAAAGTTTTTGTTTGTCGGCGGTGTTCAGCAAATTTTGCTCGGGCAGGGTATGCTGCCACAAGCGGATCATGGGGTAGGAGGCCTGGGCGTAGCATTTTTCATCTTTTATAAAAAGAACGGCGGTATCATCTGTAAAAGGTTTATAACCAAGCTCTTGTAGCTTCACGGCCAGGGTAGATTTTCCGGTTTTTGAAGGTGCTGCAAACAGGGCTACCTTGCCTTCCTCTACAAAAACTCCCGAAACATGGAAGGGGATCAGGTTGCGCTGGTACAAAATAGCAGCCAAGCCGTTGGAGTAGAAATAAATAAGATGTGGCACATAATTGGGGTCAATAGGCTCAATAAGAATTGAGTTTCCTTGCGAAATGTAGAATTTTATTTCCCCTTCGGCAGTGAAAATCATTTCATTCGCATTGCAAAAGCAGCGAGAATCGGCAGCAACGCCTTCTTGCATCAGTTTTTCAGGTACCGAACCTATGGATACGTAAACGGGATTCGGGTCTGCATCTTCTTTGTTTATAGGAAGCAGCGCCGGGAGCTCTATTTCCGAAATTACCGATATACCAAAGGTTGTATAGTAAAAACGGTTCATGGTTTAATCTATTGGTTATCAATTAGTTTCTTTTTCTAAATGCATGGCATTTACAATATACTTGCCAATAACATCAAATTCAATGTTTACCTTAGAACCGGGGCTTATGTGGCGAATATTGGTGTGTTCGTAGGTGTAAGGGATAATGGCGACTTTAAAACTGTTTTTTGTAACTTCAAAAACGGTGAGGCTGATGCCGTTCAGGCAGATGGATCCTTTTTCGATTAACCAGGCGGCGAATTGGGGTTTGTACTCAAAAACATATTCCCAACTTCCATTTTGCTCTTCAACACTTCTGCAGATAGCCGTATCGTCCACATGGCCTTGTACAATATGCCCGTCTATACGACCGTTCATTTGCATACATCGCTCTAAATTTACGAGGCATCCCTCGGTTAGCTCGCCCAGGTTCGACTTTTTCAGGGTTTCTTCCACGGCAGTTACCTGGTGGCGGTTGCCGGCTACGTTTTCTACCGTAAGGCACACCCCATTATGCGAAAGGCTTTGGTCGGTTTTCAACTGTTCAGACAGGCTGCTTTCAATAATAAAGGTTTTATTGCCTTTATTGGTACGAATTTCCTGAATCTTACCCGTGTTTTCTACAATTCCTGTAAACATTTCAATTATATTAGTTAAAAAATTTGTTATTATTTAAGAAACCTATTATCTTTGCACCCTCAAAAAAACTACCGAAGGAGGTATTTAAATTATGTTAATTATTGATTCTAAAGACTGCGAAAATATTGATAAGGCTTTAAAAAAGTACAAAAAGAAATTTGAAAAGTCAAAAACTTTGCTTCAGTTGCGCTCACGCCAGCATTTTACAAAGCCGTCAGTAAGAAAGCGCGACCAGCTTTTGAAAGCAGTTTACAAGCAGCAGATCGCCAGCGGAAAGATAGAAATTTAAAAATCCCCTATTTTTTATATAGTATTGTAGCTCTAAATTATTTGGAGCTTTTTTTATGTCCCTTCCGGCCAGTCAGCATATTACGGGGTTTATTGCCTATTTGAAATACGAAAAACGATATTCCAATCATACCATTTTGGCTTATCAGGGAGATTTGGAGGCTTTTCAGGAATATATTGTGCACATGTATCAGCTTTCGCAGCCCGGCGAAGCCGGCTACCAGGTGGTAAGAAGCTGGTTGGCTACACTACGTGAAAAAGGTGTTACCGCCCGGAGCATCAATCGGAAAATTTCTACACTAAAGTCATTTTTCAAATATCTTCAAAAAACGGGGCAGGTTACAGAAAATCCTATGCCAAAAATCGCTTCGTTGAAAAATAAAAAGCGGTTGCCAACCTTTATTAAAGAAAACGATTTAGAGACACTAAAAACCACGCTAACCATTGCATCTGAAGATTGGAAGTCGTTGAATGCCAACTTGTTTATACAGCTCTTTTATGCCACAGGCATGCGCCGTGCCGAGCTCATCAGCCTCAAAGAACGAGACATTGATTTTGGCAGAAAACAAATAAAAATTATAGGAAAAGGCAATAAAGAAAGAATTTTGCCTATTGACGATCCCATGCTATTGTTACTTAAAGACTATATAGCGCTGAAACGAAAAACATTTTCAGAGCAGATAGAAGAGGTACTGGTAACCGAAAAAGGCAAAAAACTGTATCCAAAATACGTTTATCTGTTGGTTCGGGCCTATTTGTCCAATATTTCCACTTTAGATAAAAAGAGTCCACACGTATTACGCCATAGCTTTGCCACCCATTTATTGAACCACGGTGCGGAAATCAACGCCATCAAGGAACTTTTGGGTCATACCAGTCTGGCTGCCACACAGGTATATACGCATACAACCATTGAAAAACTAAAAGAAGAGTATAAAAAATCGCACCCTAAAGCATAAAAAAGGGTACAGAAAAATTTAGCATTTTTTTATTTTGAAAACATTGGAAAAACAGTTAATTTTAAAGTGAAAAAAATAAAGCTCTTTGAAATAGCTTTTTCATTGATTATTCACTTTTAAATTCGACTATTATGAATGTTACCATTCAAACGGTTAATTTTGACGCAGACACAAAGTTGATAGACTTTGTGAACCGAAAAATGATGAAACTGAACACTTTTCATGACCGGATCATCGAAGCAGAGGTTTTTATGAAGTTAGACAACGTGGTTCATGCTATTAAAGACAAAACTGTGGAGATTAAAGTGCATATTCCCGGCCATAACCTCTTTGTGAAATCCACCAGTAAGTCTTTTGAAGAGTCATTTGATAGTGCCTTTGACTCATTAGTCACGCAGGTAAAGAAACGAAAAGAAAAAATGATCGCTTAAAAACTCATACAGCCCCGTATTAGGGGCTTTTTTATGCCTGGCAGGCTCAAAAAAAACCGATTTGACAGAAGAACCGAATTATTTTTCAAATTGTTTTGTAAAAAATTGCGCTTAAATGTATTCATTTGCTTTTTTCCCCTTACCTTTGCCTTCCAATTTTTTGGGGTAGCCTCGTATTGCTTTAGAAAAGAGCCGTTGCATACAAAATATTGGGAGTTCTTATTAATAAATATGCCGAAGTAGCTCAGTTGGTTAGAGCAGCTGATTTGTAATCAGCAGGTCGCGGGTTCGAATCCCATCTTCGGCTCTTCGTAAAAAAGTTGAAGAAACGGGTTGTTTATTGCGGCTTTTTCTATAGATCAGCCTTAGAGCTTCGCACCTTTTTGGGCAAGTAGCCAAGTGGCCAACGGCAACAGACTGTAAATCTGTCCTCTTCGGAGTTCGGTGGTTCGAATCCATCCTTGCCCACAGTTCTTTTTTGAATTTTAAATTTGGTATTTAAAATTCGTTTGCGGGAGTAGCTCATTTGGTAGAGCGATAGCCTTCCAAGCTATAGGTGGCGAGTTCGAGCCTCGTCTCCCGCTCCGTAAAGCTTAGGCAGCCTCCCTGAAACCAGGGTTTGCCGCTATAAGAGGAGTTCTTTTAAAAATCGTTAGTGTGAGATTGCTCACAACTGCAAAAGCCGTTGTAGCTCAGTGGTAGAGCACTTCCTTGGTAAGGAAGAGGTCGTGAGTTCAATTCTCATCAACGGCTCCAGAAACAGCCTGGTTGTATATTCTGATTTTTTTTTAGAATAGACGCATTACAAGAAGTTTAAACGAACCGTTGACTTAGTTTGTTATTAATAAACAGCCTGCCAGGCTGATATGAAGCATAAATAAATATTTGTAAACTCAATTAAAAATCTATAACAATGTCCAAAGAGACCTTTAAGAGGGAGAAACCCCACGTAAACATTGGCACCATTGGTCACGTTGACCACGGTAAGACTACTTTGACTGCCGCCATTACCGACATTTTGTCTAAAAAAGGTTTGGCAAAAGCTACTAAGTACGACGAAATTGATGGCGCCCCTGAAGAAAAAGAAAGAGGTATTACCATCAATACCGCTCACGTAGAGTATCAAACAGATTCACGCCACTATGCACACGTGGATTGCCCGGGTCACGCTGACTATGTTAAAAATATGATCACGGGTGCCGCTCAAATGGACGGTGCTATACTGGTAGTAGCTGCTACCGATGGCCCCATGCCCCAAACAAAAGAGCACATCCTGCTGGCACGCCAGGTAGGTGTACCCCGTATGGTGGTGTATATGAACAAAGTAGATTTAGTAGACGATCCTGAACTGTTAGACCTGGTAGAAATGGAAATTCGCGAAGAATTAACCAAACAAGGTTTTGATGGCGACAACGTTCCTGTTATTAAAGGCTCTGCTTCTGGCGCTTTGGCTGGTGAGGAAAAATGGGTAGCCACTGTAAACGAACTGATGGACGCAGTGGACAGCTACATCCCACTTCCTGCCCGCGCAATAGATCTTCCGTTCCTTATGAGCGTGGAAGACGTATTCTCAATCACAGGCCGCGGTACCGTAGCTACCGGTCGTATTGAAAGAGGTAAGATTAAAACAGGCGATCCAGTTGAAATTGTTGGTTTAATTGAAAAACCATTAACTTCTACCGTTACCGGTGTGGAAATGTTCCGCAAAATTTTGGATGCGGGTGAAGCCGGCGATAACGCAGGTCTGTTACTCCGCGGTATTGACAAAACCCAGATCCGCCGCGGTATGGTTATTTGTAAACCCGGTACCATTACTCCTCATACCGAATTTAAATGCGAAGTATATGTACTGAGCAAAGAAGAAGGTGGACGTCATACTCCTTTCTTTAACAAATACCGCCCTCAGTTCTATTTCCGTACTACAGACGTAACCGGCGAAGTTACTTTGCCAGAAGGTACCGAAATGGTAATGCCTGGTGATAACACTTCACTGAATGTGAAACTGATCACTCCTATTGCGATGGAAAAAGGTTTGAAATTCGCTATTCGCGAAGGTGGACGCACAGTAGGTGCCGGTCAGGTAACTGAAATTGTTAAGTAATCTTAATAAGATTCTTAGAGATACAAAAATTAGCTAATTGGCAAATTTGCTAATTAGCTAATTTTTCTTACGGGCATAGTTCAATGGCAGAATAGCGGTCTCCAAAACCGTTGATGGGAGTTCGAATCTCTCTGCCCGTGCAAAATTTTGTAAATAACAGATTTACAAGTAGTTGAAAACATATTTTTAATACAAGAGACATGATGAAGTTTCTACGATATTCAAGAGACAGTTATAAAGAGTTGACCGAAAAAGTTACCTGGCCCAACTGGGACCAGCTTCAACAGTCAACAATGATTGTTTTAGTAGCCACCCTCATCATCACAGCCTTGCTGTGGTTGATGGATTTTATTGCCGGTGGTGCTTTGAATTTTTTATATAAAATGCTGTACGCGTAAACAATGGAAGAAATTAATACCGATATACCCACGACCGCCGAAACGCCTCAACAAGATACTAAATGGTATGTGTTGCGGGTGGTGAGTGGTAAAGAGCGTAAGGTAAAAGAGTATCTTGATAAAGAAATAGCAAGAAGCGCTTACGAAAAGGTGGTAAAACAGGTATTTTTGCCCGTTGAAAAGGTATATAAGGTACAAAACGGGAAAAAAGTAATGCGCGAGCGCAATTACTACCCCGGATATGTGATGGTGGAGATTGTAGGAGGAAAACTGTCCGATGACTTACGCGACCTGATAGTGGGTACCAATAGCGTAATTCATTTTCTTGGGAAAGAAAACCCCATTGCCCTACGGAAATCAGAAGTGAACAAGATGCTGGGCCGAATGGACGAAATGGCTGAAGCCGGTGGCGTAAGCATGATCGAACCCTTCATTGTTGGCGAAACAATTAAAATTGTGGAAGGACCCTTTAATGATTTTAACGGTGTAATTGAAGAAGTAAACGACGAAAAGAAAAAACTGAAAGTAACTGTAAAAATATTTGGAAGATCCACACCCGTGGAACTGAACTATATGCAGGTAGAAAAAATCGTTTAAAATAATACCAAATTTTGTGAAGAGGCTGTCTTTTTAAGGCAGCCTCTTT
>JBDHYK010000061.1:0-14263 GCA_039811305.1 Niabella sp. | reverse complement strand
CTATTGGCAGAGAAAAAATATATGTAAAAGATTGATAATCATACAATAACAAGTAAGCACTTCATAAAAAAGAGCAGATGTAACGCAAGGGAGTATTTTGCCATGAAGGCGCCTGCGGGGTTGGATTCCAATCAGAGATGAAACTTTGTGCCCTGTATGAAAAAATAATAAGTTACACTTTTTTCAGCTCTGCGCTTAGTGCCTGATCTATTTGTGTGAGTTTTTCCAGGAGCGACTGTTCCTGAGACATGGAGACTTGTTTATTACTGCTTTCTGTTGCAAACCACAACAAAGCCAAGGTTATATAATCCTGCATATCTTTCCCCGGAAACTCGTTTTTATAGGCAAATATTTTATCGTTGATGATCTTTACGGTCTGGCGTACCGTTTGTTCATCGGCAACATTTACTTTTATGCGGTAGGTTCTGTCTCCTACGGTAATGTTTATCGGTATCAGTGTGTTAATCATATTATAAAAGGGCTTTACTCGTTGAGCAATGCAATGCACTGATCAATTTCCTTTATATACTTACGAATCTTCTTTTCAAAAGCTTTTTTTTCTTCATCGTTCATTGTGGCCTGAACGTATTTACGGCTATCCAATTGGTTTTGAAGCGATTGTGCCAGCTTTGTTGCCTGAGAAACAGCAGCTTTTGACTCCTGAACCGTTTCTTTTAATAACTGATTTTCTTTATTTAGGGCTCTGTTCTTTTGGGTAAGCAAAGCCAGCTTCTCCTGAATTTGCGTTAAAACCGCGTCAACTTGTTCCGTCATATCCTGCTCGTTTTTGAAAAAAGATTGTTAGGAAACGGCCAACTCCATTTTTTCAGCATCTTTTCTTCACCTTTACGAAACCATTTCAGGTGGATTCCTGCGGTTATTTCCTTATTTCTGCCCCTACTTCCTGCTCCAGACTTTGCATAATCTTTTTCATCAAACCATCTATTTCGGCATCGGTAAGGGTTTTTTCTTTATCGAGAAAGGTGAAATTAACTGCAATGGATTTTTTATCGGCCCCCAGTTTCTCGCTTTCAAAAATATCAAATAATTGCTGGGATTGCAATTTTTTAATATTTAACTTCTTCACAGCGTCTTCTACCGTTGCATATTTCGCTGTTTTGGGAACTACCATTGCCAGATCTCTTTGTACAGATGGGTACCTGGGTAGGGGCTGAAACAGAGGTTTGTGTTTCAGAGCTAATTTCATCAACTGGTTCCAGTTTAGATCGGCATAAAATACAGATTGTTTTATATCAAAGCGATCGAGCATTTTTTTATTTACTTTCCCCAATTCGCCAATGGTGTGAACCCCATGTTTTACTTGTAGCCCGAATTGAAATGGACTTAATTCAAAGTCACTGAAACTTAAATTATTGATACCCAGAAAATTAAGTATTTTATCTACAATTCCTTTTAGGGTAAAAAAGTCATAACGAACCGCTTTACGTGTCCAGTCGCCCTCCCATTGTTCACCTGTGAGATAAAGACAGAGGTGCTCCTGCTCGTTAAATTTGGCCTTGGAATTGACAGAATAGGTTCTACCAAATTCGAAAAGACCCAGGTTTTCGTTCTTTCGGTTCAAATTATGGGCGATCACTTCCAAACCGGTTTCCAGCATATTGGGGCGCATAATGTTTAGTTCAGCACTCAAACTGTTTTTCATTTTTACTGCCGTGGCCAGTTCGTCCTCATTAAAATAGGCTTTGTTGGTGATGGAATTGGTAAGAATTTCATGAAACCCCAAACCTACTAAATAATTGGCAACCCGCTCTTTATGCTCCTCTAATTCAATATTTTCATCAACTGCTGGTGTAATTGTAATAGAATTCGGGATATGAACATTATCCAATCCGTCTATCCGTAAAATTTCTTCCACTACATCGGCAGGCAAGGCCACATCGGGTTTGTGATGGGGCGCGCTAATATGGAGGGCATCAATGTCTTCTCTGTCAATTGTAAATCCTAAGGATTTCAGAATATCCTTAACCGTGTCGGGGTGATAATTCTTGCCACTCAGCTTTTTCAGGTAATGGTATTTTAGAATAATCTCCTTTTTAGGTTTCTGTTGCGGATAAACATCATAAATTCCTGAAGCAATTTCGCCACTCCCAATTTCTTGAATCAAAAGGGCGGCTCTTTTCAATACATTTACGGTTGCGGCTATATCGGTACCTTTTTCAAAGCGGATGGCGGCATCGGTTCTAAGACCGTGCCGGAAGGAGGTTTTCCGAATCGTTATAGGGTTGAAGCAAGCACTTTCAAGAAAAATATTTTTTGTAGATGCTGTTACTCCACTGTGCAAGCCCCCAAAAACACCTCCTATACACATACCTCCCTCGGTATCGCAAATCATTAAGTCTTCATTACTAAGTTTACGCTCTTTTTCGTCCAGCGTTACAAAAACAGATCCTTCCGGAAGGTTTTTTACGATTACCTGCTCCCCTTTTATCAGATCCTTGTCAAAAGCATGTAGGGGCTGCCCCGTTTCGTGTAGGATGAAATTTGTAATATCTACAATATTGTTGATGGGCCGCTGCCCTATTGCTTTCAATTTTTGTTTGAGCCATTGCGGCGATTCGCCAATGGTTACATTATTAATACAAACTCCGCTGTATCGTGGGCAAGCCTCGTTATTCTCCACAGTTACCGATAGGGGTTTCACATCTTTTGCATCTTTAAAACTATTGATGCTGGGCAATTTCGGCTTCAGAGCTTTCTTGTCGTGATGTGAGAGGTAGGCACAAACATCGCGGGCTACCCCCCAATGGCTCATCGCATCCATGCGGTTGGGCGTAAGACCTATTTCAAAAATGGTATCAGAATAATTACCAAATACCTCGGCTACGGCAGTACCCACTTTCACATGAGAAGGTAACACCATGATTCCCTGATGCGATGCGCCCAGTCCGATCTCGTCTTCCGCACAGATCATCCCCTGGCTTTCTTCGCCCCTAATTTTGGCAGCTTTCATAGTAACAGGCTCTTTATCAATAGGATAAATAGTTGCGCCAATCGGTGCAACTACTACTTTTTGACCCGTTTCTACATTTGGAGCACCGCAAACAATGCGCAGCGGCTCCGCAAAGCCTGTGTTTACTAATGTCAATTTTAACTTATCGGCATTGGGGTGCTGCACACAATTCACTACCTCTCCCACAACAAGCCCTTTTAGCCCACCTTTAAATTCTTCATAGTCTTTCACAGCTTCTACTTCTAAACCTATTGCTGTAAGGATATGCGACAAGCGTTCTACCGAAACGGTAACCGGCAAATAGTCACTAAGCCATTTATATGAAATTGTCATCTTCTTTAGAATTATAACCTGCAAAGATACTAAAGGATTCATGAAAAGGGGTGCAGTTTTTACAACAAGGCGGCAAACCAATGATCCCCATTCTTCAAATTGGCTTTAAGAATTAATTTTTGTCTAATTTTAGCAACAGAATGGGCAATATTTCAGTAAAATTGTACGTTGATCTTTTTTAACAAGCGCATGCACCCAGTCATTCAGGGAACTTTTGTTTTTTGGGGATTCGTGCCAAATGAAATTTGCAAAACGTCAAAAAACACAAACTTTTTGTTTGACTAAATACTAAAATTTAATATGAGGAAGCTATATTTTTTGGTCATTTGCTGTTCTGTATTCACACTCACGGCCTTTGCACAAGCTAACGAGTATCCTACGTCTACCGAAATGCAGGAGGCCAGAAAAGCTTTTCAGAACATGAAATATGGTATGTTTATTCATTGGGGAGTCTCCAGCGTATTGGGCGATGGTGAGTGGGTAATGAATACACGAAAAATACGGGTGCAGGAATACAAACGATTACTGAATTTCTTTAATCCTCAGAGTTTTGATGCTAAAAAATGGGTGGGGCTGGCCAAAGCCTCAGGCATGAAATACATCACCTTTGTAACCCGCCACCATGATAGTTTCAGTAATTGGAACACCCAGCAATCCGACTGGAAAATCACCAATACTCCCTACAAAAAAGACGTCCTAAAAATGTTGGCCGATGAGTGCCAGCTTCAGGGGATCAAGCTCTTTTTGTACTATTCTACCTTAGACTGGTTTCGGGACGACTACCCCCACGAAACGGGAAGAACGGGTCAGTTTTCAGGAAGAACAGGAAAAGGCAATTACAACAGTTATTTAAAATTTATGAAAGCCCAATTAACAGAATTGCTAACCCAATACGGCCCTATTGCCGGAATTTGGTTTGATGGCCACTGGGATCAAACGAACCCGGAAGGGCAGGCAGACCGAAGTTCGAGAATTGACTGGAAATACAACGAAATATACGCATTGATCCATCAATTGCAACCTGCCTGCATGATTGGCAACAACCACCACTTAACCCCTTTTGCCGGCGAAGATTTCCAAATGTTTGAACGAGACTTACCCGGAGAAAACAAAGCCGGTTACAGTTTTCAGAAGCCCTCCGAAAGTCTTCCACTGGAAACCTGCGAAACCCTCAATAAATCCTGGGGCTTTAACATTACCGACACTACTTATAAAACGGCCAAACAAGTGGTTCATTATATTATTAATGCCGCAGGCCGCAATGCTAACCTGCTTTTAAACGTAGGGCCCATGCCCGATGGAGTCATCCAACAGGAGTTTGTGGATACCCTTTTAAAAGCAGGCCATTGGTTGCAGGAGTACGGCGAAAGCATTTATGATACCCGTGCCGGATGGCTGCCCTTACAGCCCTGGGGTGTGGCCACTACAAAGGGAGACAAAGTGTATTTTCACGTGTTGAAAAAACCAGAAAGTGGATATATTGTTTTTGACAATCCTTCTTTTAAAATAAAATCAGCTACCGATTTTGTGTCGGGGGCTTCCCTTAAATTCAAACAGACCCGCCACATTCTTTCGATTCCGGTATCTGAAGCGGCAGAACATGATTATAACGGGGCAATTATTGAGCTTCAGTTAAAATAAAAATTCTTACACAGTAGGTTAGTTTAGCAAAACCAGCGGCATGTATATCCTGCTGTTCCCGAAAGTACTAAATTTTTTTGGCCGAAAACACCAATTGCAACTATTGCAAGGAAGTAAATAAACCTTCGAAATATTCATTTTCACAAAAAACTCGATAGGATGGTAACCCTTTACATATCATATTGTTGTATTTGCTAAACTCTACCGCATTACAATCAATACTTGAAAAGATAGGCTGATTTTTGCCGATTCGAAAATTTAGAATAAAAAAATATGAACAAGATTCTGCTTAATTGAAAAATGGTTTTTACTTTCATCAGCGAATAGTAACACACAATATATATAAGCAAACAGAAATGCAGACCTTCACAGGCAGACAAAAAGATATTATGGAGGCGGCAACCATTCGAATTTCAAAGTATGGTTTTCAAAATTTGACTATTAAAACCCTTGCGGAAGATATTGTCGTATCTGTACCTGTTCTGTACCACCATTTCAAAAGTAAACATGATATTCTGCTTAGCTTGTCAGAGTATTTTAAACCCAAAATGAAAAGTGGTATCCAATCCATTCAATTTAAAGCAAACGATATCGCTGCAAACAGATTAAGAAAAACTTTCAATTCTCAACTTCAAACATTTCCCGATAAAACTGCAATGGTAAATGTTGTTTTCGCAGAGAACATTTTACATTTTGATTAAAATTTAAGTAACTAGATCCCTGAAATTATGAATATGATACAAATCTATGTGAAAACCAATATTTTAAAAGGGCAAGAGCAAGAGCATTACAGCAAACTATTTAGAGGCTCCTGCCCTGGCTAACATAATTATTGGAGGGATGAAGAAATAGTAATAATGTTAGAAGAAACAATGAACCTAAAAACTTACAATTAAAAACTAAAATATGACCAGCACAGCACAAAGAGCCGAATTACAAGCCAAAATTTGGAAAATAGCCAATGAAGTAAGAGGAGCCGTTGATGGATGGGATTTTAAACAGTTTGTACTCGGAGCACTGTTTTACCGCTTTATCAGCGAAAATTTCTCCAGACATTTTGATGATGAACATACTGTTTATGCCGATTTAGCCGATGATATTATCTCTCCCGAAATTAAAGACGATGCCATCAAAACCAAAGGTTATTTCATTTATCCTTCGCAGCTTTTTGTGAATATTGCCAAAACTGCAAATACCAACGCCAACCTGAACACCGAGCTCAAAGCGATTTTTGATGCCATTGAAAGCTCAGCCAATGGTTACGCTTCTGAAGATGATATCAAAGGTTTGTTTGCCGATTTTGATACCACCAGCAACCGATTGGGCAATACCGTTGAAAATAAAAACAAACGATTGGCTGCCGTGCTCAAAGGTGTGGAAGAACTCAATTTTGGCAATTTCGAAGACAATCAAATTGACCTTTTTGGTGATGCCTATGAGTTTCTCATTTCCAACTATGCTGCCAATGCCGGCAAAAGTGGTGGTGAGTTTTTTACGCCTCAAACGGTTTCTAAGCTTATTGCACAGCTCGCCATGCACAAACAAGAAAAAGTAAATAAAATCTACGACCCTGCTTGTGGTTCGGGTTCTTTGCTCTTGCAAGCCAAAAAACATTTTGATAATCACGTGATTGAAGAAGGTTTTTTTGGACAGGAAATTAACCATACCACTTACAATTTGGCACGAATGAATATGTTCCTGCACAATATCAATTACGATAAATTCCATATTGTGTTGGGCGACACCCTGCTAAAACCAGCTTTGGGCGATGAAAAACCTTTTGATGCCATTGTGTCCAATCCACCCTACTCGGTAACTTGGATAGGTAGCGATGACCCAACCCTTATCAACGATGATCGCTTTGCTCCGGCAGGAGTGTTAGCACCCAAATCCAAAGCCGATTTTGCTTTTGTGCTGCACGCTTTGAGTTATTTATCCGGCAAAGGAAGAGCAGCCATTGTATGCTTTCCGGGTATTTTTTACCGTGGCGGTGCCGAGCAGAAAATCCGCCAGTATTTGGTGGACAATAATTTTGTAGAAAGCGTGATTTCCCTTGCACCCAACTTATTTTTTGGAACTTCAATTGCCGTAAATATTTTGGTGCTTTCAAAAAGCAAAATCGAAAACAGCACCCAGTTTATTGATGCCTCTGGCGAAGACTTTTTTAAGAAAGTAACCAATAACAATGTGTTGGAAGACAGCCATATTGAACGCATCATGGAATTGTTCGACAAAAAAGAAAATGTAGATTATCAAGCGGTTTCTATTGACAATAAGCAGATTGCTGAAAATGATTATAATCTTTCTGTAAGCTCTTATGTAGAAGCCAAAGACAACCGAGAACAAGTGGATATTACACAGTTAAACGCAGAAATTGCTGAAACGGTAGCAAAGATTGATAAATTGAGAAAGGATATTGATTTGATAGTTAAAGAGATTGAGGGATAAACACAAAAAAGGTTTACGATAGTGTTATATAAATTTATAAAAAAACAATTTAGCTATGGAAATTCAGAAAATAAATAAATACAAAACCTCTTTTGACACCATTGTTCAGTACATCGAAAATGAGCATAAAGAACAAGTTGAAATTTGGTTTGCCAGAGAATTGCAAATTATTCTCGGTTATGCACGATGGGAAAATTTTTTAGTGGCGATAAATCGTGCAGTAGAATCTTGTAAAACACAAGAAATCAATGTGGATGACCATTTTCGTGAGATCACGAAAATGGTTGAATTAGGAAGCGGTGCTAAGCGTGAAATTAAAGATTTTATATTAACTCGTTTTGCATGTTATCTGATTGCCCAAAACGGAGACCCTAAAAAAGAAGAAATTGCTTTTGCCCAAACCTATTTTGCTATTCAAACAAGGAAAGTAGAACTTATCGAAGAGCGTCTAAATTTTAAATCCAGAATAGAGACAAGAGATAGATTACGAGCTTCTGAAAAACAACTCTCTCAAAATATATATGAAAGAGGTGTGGATGACAAAGGCTTTGGTCGTATTCGGTCAAAGGGTGATACAGCTTTGTTTGGAGGTTACACTACAAAAGATATGAAAGATCGATTAGGAATAAAATCCACACGACCACTTGCTGATTTTTTACCAACCTTGACTATAGCTGCCAAAAACTTAGCCACCGAGATGACGAATTTCAATGTGAGTGAAAAGGATTTACAAGGTGAATCCAACATCACATCAGAACATGTACAAAACAATAAAACCGTTCGTGAAATGCTTGGAAAACGTGGTATAAAACCTGAAAATTTGCCACCCGCAGAAGACATAAAGAAACTCGAACGAAAAGTGGTTTCAGAAGAAAAGAAAATTGAAAAGGATTCTAAAAAGCTTCCGAAAAGTAATAAGTGAAAATATGAACGAAGAAAATAAATTGGATAATGATTAGTGGTTAGTGGTTAGTGGTTAGTGGTTAGTGATTAGTGGTTAGTGGTTAGTGACTGTTGTTGAGCTTGTCGAAACATAGTGGTTAGTTAAGTTCAACTTTTTAATTATTTTTAAACTTAAAGGAAGTGTAAGTTCAATTTTTTAATTAATTTTGAACTTAAATAAAATCTAAGTTCAGTTTTATGCAAAAATTTAAAGCAGGTAATATTGTCAATCAGGGTAGCTATAAAGCCTTTATTCCCAGTCTTATTTATAGGCAATGGCAACTGAGCGATATGGGCTTGATCAATCTCCTCGCTCAGGCTGAACGGGCATTGGGCAAGCTGGATATGTACAGCCAATACATACCTAATATTGATTTATTCATCAGTATGCACATAGCCAAAGAGGCTAACCAAAGTAGCAAAATAGAAGGTACACAAACCAATATAGAAGAGGTACTGATGGACAAATCCGAAGTGCAAACCGAAAAAAGAGACGACTGGCAGGAAGTTCAAAACTATATTACCGCTATGAACCAAGCCATTGAAGGACTGCGAGATTTGCCTTTTAGCAGCAGGCTTATCAAGCAGGCTCATGTCTTGTTATTGCAAAGTGTAAGAGGTGCACATAAGCTACCCGGCGAGTTTCGCAACAGTCAAAACTGGATAGGTGGGCCCAATATTACCACCGCCACTTTTGTACCGCCACCGCATACTCATATTCAGGAACTGATGGCAGATATTGAAAAACTGGTGCACGATGATGATAATACCTTGCCGCATTTATTAAAAATAGCGTTGGTGCATTATCAGTTTGAAACCATACACCCTTTTTTAGATGGCAATGGAAGAATAGGCAGACTGATGATAACCCTTTACCTGGTAGATAAGCAATTGCTCGGCAAGCCCATTTTGTACCTATCTGACTTTTTGGAAAAAAACCGAAATTATTATTACGATAACCTCACTCGTGTTAGAGATAAAAACGATTTGTTGCACTGGTTCAAATTTTTCCTTACAGGTATTGTTGAAACCGCCGAAAAAAGCATTCAAACCTTTGATGCCATTTTGCAATTAGAAAAAAATGTAAACGAAAAATTAAAGCATTTGGGCAAGCGAGCAACTAAAGCACATGAACTTATTAACCATTTGTACAGCAACCCTATTGTAAACGCACAAAAAATACAGCAACTCATAAAAGGCACTAAGGGCACAGCTTACAAGCTGATAGAAGATTTAGTAAAAATGGAAATACTAAAAGAAGCAACAGGCAACCAACGCTATCGTGTTTTTGTATTTGAAGATTATTTAAAACTGTTTAGATAGTGGCTAGTGGTTAGTGGTTAGTTGTTAGTGATTAGTGGTTAGTAAAAAATGAATAGTTATGAAAGAGAGTAATATCAGAAATAAAAGTTTTGCGTTCGCGGTGCGAATGGTAAAGCTGTTTCAATATTTAAGTACCGAAAAAAAAGAATTTGTACTGAGTAAACAACTTTTGCGTAGTGGAACTTCTGTCGGTTCAATGGTTCGTGAGGCTGAACATGCTGAAAGTAAAGCTGATTTTGTTCATAAATTGGCAATTGCTCAAAAAGAAATTAACGAAACCATTTATTGGTTAGAATTGCTCGCAGCAACTGATTTGTTGGAAAGACAAGAATTTGAAAGTGTAAACAAAGATGCAGTTGAAATCATTAAAATTATCACTACCATCATCAAAAAAACCAAACAAAATCTAACAACTAATAACTAACAACTAACAACTAATAACTAAAAGCATGAGCAACGAAAAAAGAGAAGTTATTATTTATAAAGCAGCTGATGGACTTTCTGAGCTTTCGGTTCAGTTAGAAAATGAAACGGTTTGGCTGACTCAAAAGCAACTGGTCGAGCTGTATCAAGCAGCAAAATCAACGGTTAGCGAGCATATAAAAAATATATTTGCTGATGAAGAATTGACACCCGATGCAACTGTTCGGAAAATCCGAACAGTTCAAAATGAAGGCGGAAGAGAGGTTGCCCGTGAGTTGGAGTACTACAATTTGGACATGATTATAGCTTTGGGGTATAGAATTAATTCAAAAATAGCTACCCGTTTCCGCCAATGGGCTACACAACGCCTCAAAGAGTATATCGTTAAAGGCTTCACGATGGATGATGAACGCCTTAAAAACTTGGGTGGTGGCAACTATTGGAAAGAATTATTGGACCGCATTCGTGATATTCGTTCGAGTGAAAAAGTAATGTACCGTCAGGTGCTGGAATTGTATGCCACAGCTACCGATTATGACCCAAAAAGCGAAGAGAGCTTGACCTTTTTTAAAATCGTTCAAAACAAATTGCATTATGCCGCTCACGGCAATACAGCAAGCGAAGTAATTTATTTTCGTGTGGATAGCGACAAACCTTTTGCAGGTTTAACCAATTTTAAAGGCGAGCAACCTACACAGGCAGAAGCAATGATTGCCAAAAACTTTTTGGAAGAAAAAGAACTAAAAGTGCTCAACAATTTAGTTGCGGCTTATTTTGATTTGACAGAGTTGAACGCTATTGAAGAACGAGAAATGCGTATGGACGATTATGTCAGAGAACTGGATAATATCCTAAACTCAACAGACAGGAAAGTACTCACAAATGCGGGTTCTATATCTCATTCAGAAGCAACAGAAAAGGCAAAATTGGAGTACAAGAAATACAAGGCCAAAACGCTACTTTCTGTAGAAAAAGATTATTTAAAAACCATCTCTGATTTGGAGAAAAAAGCAAAAAAGAAAGGGAGAAAATGAACAAAGAAAATAAAATAAATAGTGATAAGTTGTTAGTTGATAGTAGTCAGTTGTTAGAGGATAGTGGTGAGAACTCACTAACAACTAATCACTCACAACTAACAACTAATAAAGAAGTGCAATGGAAAACGCTGGGGGAGGTGGTAAAACTCGAAAAAGGTAAACAACTTAACAAAGAATTACTTTCTGAAACTGGACTTTATCCCGCTTATAACGGAGGAACTTCCTATTCAGGTTTTACTGATATTTATAATTACAATGAGAATACTATAATAATTAGTCAAGGAGGAGCTTCTGCTGGCTTTGTTAATTTCGTTACAACAAAGTTTTATGCAAATGCACATTGTTATGTTATTTTACCAAAACTTGAATTAGTTGAGAATAGATATGTTTATCATTTTCTGAAATTAAATCAAGATAAATTAATGAATAAACAACATGGTGCAGGAATACCAGCATTAAGAACAAGTGAAATTTTAGACATAAAAATCCCCATCCTGCCCCTAAAAATTCAGCAAGAAATAGTTGCCATTCTCGATAAGTTCACCGAGCTTACAGCGGAGCTTACAGCAGAGCTTACAGCTAGAAAAAAACAATATGCGTTTTATAGAGAACAGTTGTTAGTGGTTAGTGGTCAGTGGTTAGTGGATAGTGGTCAGACATTACTAACAACTAATAACTCACAACTAACAACTAATAACTCACAACTCACAACTAATAACTCACAACTAACAACTAATAACTCACAACTAACAACTAATAACTCACAACTCACAACTAATAAAAAAGTGGAGTGGAAAACGCTGGGGGAGGTTCTTGTTAAATCATATTCTGGTAGTACACCTAGAGCTGGAGACCCAAAATTTTACCAGAATGGAACAATTCCTTGGTTGAGAACGCAAGAAGTAAAGTTTTTAGATATTGAAGATACTGAAATAAAAATTACTCAATACGCAGTTGAAAACACATCGGTAAAGTGGATACCTTCAAATTGTGTTATAATAGCTGTTTCCGGTGCTACAGCAGGTCGCTCAGCAATAAATAAAATTCCATTAACTACAAATCAGCACTGTTTATGTTTAGAAATAAATTCTGAAATTGCAATGTATCGATATGTTTTTCATTGGGTATATTTAAATTATGAAAATCTGAAAAGCTTAGGTCAGGGAGCAAGAGGTGATTTAAATTCAGGAATGATTAAAAATTTCAAAATCCCCATTCCCCCATTATCCGAGCAGGAGCGCATTGTGGAGATTTTGGATAAATTTGATGCCTTGACGAATTCCATTAGCGAGGGTTTGCCAAGGGAGATAGCATTAAGACAGAAGCAGTATGAGTATTATCGCAACAAGTTGCTTAGTTTTTAGTGGTTAGTGGTTAGTGGTTAGTGGTTAGTAGTTAGTGGTTAGTGGTTAGTGGTTAGTGGTTAGTAGTTAGTGGTTAGTGGTTAGTGGTTAGTAAATAGTATGTAATAAAAGAGTTGTTAGATTTTTAGCTGATAAAAAAATAAACTAATCACTAAAATCAAACAACTAAAAACAAAAAAATATGAATAGTTCAAAAGATTTTAAAGATTTAATAGTTTGGCAAAAGTCAATGGAGCTTGTAGCTGAGGTATATCGTTTAGTGAAGAAATTACCTAAAGAGGAACTTTATGCATTAAGCGACCAAATAAGACGCTCTGCCATATCTATCCCAAGTAATATTGCAGAAGGGCAAGGACGAAATTCTATGAAAGAATTTAATCAATTTCTTGCAATTTCAAAAGGATCAAAAGCAGAGTTGGAAACACAATTGCTACTGTGTGTGCAAATAAACTATTTAGATAAATCTGAAATAGAAACCGCCATTAATCTAATTCAAGAAATTGGCAAAATGATAAATGCTCTTCAAAAATCACTAACTACTAACTACTAACTACTATGAAGTATAATCCAATAACAGAAACAAACAATTTCATCGTCCTAGACAGATACGATAAATTCAATTCCGTAAACGAATATGCAACAGGCTACCAATCCGAAACGGCTTTAGAAAATGAATTCATCCAGGATTTAATCCATCAAGGTTATGAATTTGTACAAGATATAAAATCGCAACAAGCCATGCTTGCCAACGTGCGTACGCAGTTGCAAACCTTAAATAAAGTGCAATTTACCGATGCAGAATGGCAACGTTTTGTTACCGAATATTTGGACAAACCTTCTGATAGTTTGGTGGAAAAATCACGTAAAATTCACGATGATTATATCTATGATTTTACCTTTGACGATGGTCGTTTGCAAAATATTTATTTGGTGGACAAACAAAGCATTGCCAACAACAAAGTGCAGGTCATCAACCAATTTGAACAAATAGGCAAACACGCTAACCGCTACGATGTTACCATTTTGGTCAACGGCTTGCCCCTGGTGCATATTGAACTCAAAAAACGAGGCGTAGCCATTCGCGAAGCCTTTAACCAGGTGCATCGCTACACCAAAGAAAGTTTCAATACCGAAAATTCGCTATTCAAATACCTGCAAATCTTTGTAATAAGCAACGGAACAGACAGCCGCTATTTTGCCAATACCACCAAACGCGACAAAAATAGCTTTGATTTTACCATGAATTGGGCAACCAAAGACAATGCGGTGATTAAAGATTTGAAAGATTTTACGGCTACTTTCTTTCAAAAAAACACCTTATTGCGTGTGCTGCTCACTTATTCGGTGTTCGACACCAGCAATACCTTGCTCATCATGCGTCCGTATCAGATAGCAGCAACGGAAAGGATGTTGTGGAAAATAAAATCTTCTTACAATGCTAAAAACTGGGCAAACCCGGAAAGTGGCGGTTATATCTGGCACACCACAGGTTCCGGAAAAACCTTAACCAGCTTTAAAGCCGCTCGCCTGGCTACACAATTGGATTTTATAGATAAAGTATTTTTTGTGGTGGACAGAAAAGATTTGGACTTTCATACGATGAAAGAATACCAACGCTTTTCGCCCGATAGCGTAAACGGTTCCAACAATACGGCGGATTTGAAGAAAAAATTAGACGGAGACAAAAATAAAATCATTGTTACCACCATACAGAAACTCAACAACCTGATGAAAACTGAAGGCGATTTGCCCATTTATCAAAAGCAGGTAATTTTTATTTT
>JBDHYK010000060.1:0-14362 GCA_039811305.1 Niabella sp. | reverse complement strand
CAGGAGGCTTCACTCACGTCTTTTGTAAATGAAGTCATCACTCGAAACCTGAGCAACAGCATCTTTGTAGACATTACGGCCAATAAAAGCGTTGCCGATATTTATAGCCGATTTTTGGAAAAAAGCATTTCTGTAGTCGCCTGCAATAAAATAGCCGCATCATCAAATTATGAAAATTACAAACACCTGAAAGATACCGCCCGAAAATACAACACAAAATTCTTATACGAAACCAATGTGGGCGCTGCCCTACCCGTAATAGGCACCGTAAACGACCTCATACGCAGTGGCGATGAAGTAAATAGCATTGAAGCGGTATTGAGCGGTACCTTAAATTTTGTATTCAATAATTATGATGGCACTCACAAATTTGCAGACATTGTGAAACAAGCACAAAGTGAAGGCTATACCGAACCCGATCCCAGATTAGATTTAGGAGGTACCGATGTGATGCGCAAAATATTAATCCTTGCCCGCGAAGCGGGTTACCCTATTGAAATGGAAGAAATAGAAAATTCAAGTTTTATGCCCGAAGCCTGTATGCAAGGGAGTGTTAAAGACTTTTATCAAAGCATGGCTGAACATGAAGAACATTTCCAAAGATTACTCAACGCCGCCCGTACTGAAAACTGCAAACTGAAATTTGTAGCTACCTTTAAAAAAGGCAAAGCTTCGGTAGGGCTTAAACATATTCCACCAGAAAGCAACCTTTACCATTTGTATGGGAAAGACAATATTGTATTATATTATACGAACCGGTACGGCGATCAGCCCTTAGTGATCAAGGGAGCGGGTGCTGGAGCCGATGTTACTGCAAGTGGTATTTTTGCAGATATTATTAGAATTGCCGTACACTAAAATCAATTTTCATGAATTCGGTAAAACTTAAAGCCCCGGGCACGGTTGCCAATTTGGTTTGCGGGTTTGATATTTTAGGACTGGCACTTAACGAACCCTATGACATTATGGAGTTCAGCCTGACAGATCAGCCGGGGGTAAAAATTATTAATAAAGATGATTTTAATTTACCTACCGAACCTGAAAAAAACGTAGCCGGCGTGGTGTTACTTGCTGCTTTGGAAAAAGCACAGAGCAAAAAAGGAATAGAAGTAACCCTCGAAAAGCACATCAAACCTGGAAGCGGTCTGGGTTCCAGTGCAGCCAGCGCCGCTGGAGCTGCTGTGGGGGCTAACCATGTTTTAGGCAATATTTTTTCGCAGGATGACCTGATACAATTGGCCATGATTGGGGAGAAACTCGCCACCGGCGTAAAACATGCCGACAACATCACCCCCTGCATTCTCGGAGGGGTTACGCTAATCCGCTCCATCCACCCGCTCGATATTGTTCCACTGGCAGCACCGAACTTGTTCGTAACCGTAGTGCACCCACAGATAGAAGTACGAACATCTGATGCCCGGCAAATTCTGAGAAAACAAGTCTATTTAAAAGATGCCATCAAACAATGGGGAAATATAGCCGGTCTTGTAGCAGGACTCATGAGCAATGATTTGGATTTGATCGGCCGCTCGCTTGAAGATGTCATCATTGAACCCATTCGAAGCATCCTGATCCCCGGTTTTGATGAAATAAAAACAAGCTGCAAGGAAGCAGGCGCTTTAGGCGGAGGGATTTCAGGGTCGGGGCCATCTATTTTTATGCTGTCAAAAGATGAAACCGTGGCTCAGGAAGTGGCAGCCATTATGCGCAACGTGTACCAGTCTATAGGGATAGACCACTATGTGTATGTTACCACCATCAACAAAAATGGGGTAGCACATATATGACAGTTTCCACACCCAGCCAGGCAGTTTGAACCCTGCCCAAAGCCATTCTTCATAAATACTCAAATAAATCCATGAACTATTATAGCCTCAATAAAAAAGCCCCTAATGTAGATTTTAAAGAAGCTACCATTCAGGGACAGGCGCCCGATAAAGGTTTGTACTTCCCTGAAAAATTACCGGTTGTTGACAAGAATCTGATCCGATATATAGAAAATCTCCCGGATGCTGAAATTGCGTATCGGGTGATAGCACCCTATACGGGTAATACCATCCCCGATCTACAACTTTTTGATATCGTAAAAGAAACGATCAACTTCCCCATCCCCTTACAACCTGTTTCGGAAAGGATAAGTTCACTGGAACTTTTTCACGGGCCTACCCTGGCATTTAAGGACGTGGGCGCGCGATTTATGAGTCGTTGTTTGGGTTACTTTTTAAAAAACGAGAACCGGCAGGTTACTGTGTTAGTGGCTACTTCGGGAGATACGGGCGGTGCTGTAGCCAACGGATTTTACAACGTGAAAGGGATTAATGTAGTCATCCTGTACCCTCGAAACCGGGTAAGCCCCGTGCAGGAAAAACAACTTACCACATTAGGCAATAACATCACAGCACTTGAAGTAGATGGTAGTTTTGACGATTGCCAGCAAATGGTAAAACAAGCCTTTATTGACAAAGATGTTCAGGAAAAACTGTTTTTAACCTCAGCAAATTCAATAAACGTAGCCCGATGGCTTCCACAGCAATTCTATTATTTTATGGCATACAAGCAGTGGCAACCAAAGGATCGCCCGCCGGTAGTTTGTGTTCCCAGCGGCAATTTTGGCAATATTTGTGCCGGGCTGCTGGCCAAAGCCACTGGTTTACCCTTGGGGCATTTTGTTGCCGCCTGCAATGTAAACGATATTGTGTCGGATTATTTACGTACGAGCACGCTGGTTCCAAAAGAAGCCTCCCCTACCCTTTCCAACGCCATGGATGTAGGCAACCCCAGTAACTTTGTCAGGATTATTGAACTGTTCGGCCAACAATTTCCTGCACTCAAAACAAATTTGTCTTCCTATACCATTACTGACGAAGAAACCCTCACCACGATCAAGAGGGTGTACAACCAATACCAATATCTATTAGAACCTCACGGAGCAGTGGCTTACCAGGCGTTGGACCGTTATTTACAGGCAGCGGCAAACGAAAATGGTTTTATATTAGAAACGGCACATCCGGTAAAATTTCCACAAGCCGTAGAATATGCTACGGGTCAGAACATATCAATACCTGATTCTTTGATCCCTTTATTACTAAAAGAAAAACAATCTTTTTTAATAAAACCCGTTTATGATCATTTCAAACAGTTTTTATTAAGAAACAGTTAGTAAAAAATTATTTATTTTAGCGTGGTTATGCATGA
The DNA here is from genome assembly GCA_039811305.1 of Niabella sp. Lineage (GTDB taxonomy): Bacteria > Bacteroidota > Bacteroidia > Chitinophagales > Chitinophagaceae > Niabella. Next base: position 11,167 of record JBDHYK010000060.1, on the reverse strand, counting down.
GTTAGAACCTTATTACAACTGGCAGCATATATACGTTAGCGAGGAAGACGAACGATCTCCATTTTATGGCATCGAACATTCACAGTTTGAATATACCGATGCCATCTACAACTATTATATCCATCCTCAGTGGGACTATTTCGGCAGCCGAACCCTATATACAAAAGTGCTAATGGCAGAATATGAAGACAGATTTGCCATCTTAGAACTAATAGGGGAATGGAACGACGCTGTGGAAAATGACATTATGACTCTTAAACGAGAAGTTTTAGAACCTTTTATAGATCAGGGTATTCATAAATTTATACTGATTGCAGAAAATGTACTAAACTTTCATAGTAGCGACAAAGACTATTACGAAGAATTGCACGAAGAACTCTCCGAAGAAAATGGCTGGATCGTATGCCTGAATATGCCGGAGCCAACACAGTACGACTTTAAAAAAGCCCGACTCCACCAGTTTATCGAACTTTTGGAACTACCAGACTGGCGCACCTACAAACCCTACCATTTGTTTAAAAAGATAGATAAGATGCTTTTGACCCGACTGGAAGAACCTTTGATATAGCCCATGATTCTTGCTATTTTTAAACATGATAAATCTCAATGTTTTTTTTTCGTATTTTTACAAATAGAGGCTTACATTTGCCATAATTCATAACCATAATACTACGCACTGATATGAACTGGTCTCAATTATTCACGTCATCTGTTGGTAAAAAGATTGTAATGTCATTGTCGGGTCTTTTCCTGATTGCATTTTTATTAGTCCATGCCGGTCTGAACGCCTGCATCTGGGCAAACGATAGTGGCAAAATGTTTAACAAAGCCGCGCACTGGATGGGCGCAAACGCTGTTCCCCGTATATTAGAAATCGGGCTTTTTGTATTTTTTCTCATTCATATTTTACAGGGAATTGTAGTGGAACTGCAAAACCGAACCAAAAGAGGAAAAGGCTATGCTGTAAGCCTGGGCAACAGAGGCAGCAAATGGTATAGCCGTTCTATGGGCATCATGGGTGCCATCATCCTTATTTTTTTAGCACTGCACCTAAGCGATTTCTGGATCCCCTCGCGTTTTGGAGGTCTGGAACCCGTAGTGTACGGCGGGAAAGAGTATCACAACTTATATGCAGAGATGCAATATAAATTTATAGAATTCCCATACAGAGTTACCCTGCTGTATATCGTTGGCGTGGTAGCACTATTCTGGCACCTAATACACGGGTTTCAAAGCGCATTCAGAACACTCGGCCTCACCAATCACCGTTATATTACATTGATACAGGGTTTGGGTTGGGCATTTGCAATTATAGTGTGCGCAGCATTTATAATGATGCCTCTTAGTTTTTATTACGAATGGATTGAGTAATCGGTTATCATCGCAACCCGGATCAGCCACTAATGGGCTATCTGAAAAAAGGAAAAAACTGCCAGAATCATTTAAAGGCTTTTAAAAAAACATCGAACATCAAACTTTAAACGAGAAACGTTTTTAATATGTTAGATTCAAAAATACCTGCCGGAAAATTAGAAGAAAAATGGTATAATTATAAAGGCCATTGCAAGTTGGTGAACCCAGCTAACAAACGAAAGTTGGAAATAATTGTAGTTGGCACAGGATTGGCCGGCGCATCCGCTGCAGCAAGTTTAGGCGAACTGGGCTATAAGGTAAAAGCATTTTGCTTTCAGGATTCTGGCCGCAGGGCACACTCCATTGCCGCCCAAGGCGGTATCAATGCTGCAAAAAACTACCAAAACGATGGAGACTCGATTTTTCGGCTATTTTACGATACTATAAAAGGTGGCGACTATCGTGCCAGAGAAGCGAACGTACACCGCCTGGCTGAAGTGAGTGTGAACATTATTGACCAATGCGTAGCGCAAGGCGTTCCTTTTGCCCGCGAATACGGAGGTTTGTTAAACAACCGGTCATTTGGTGGCACACAGGTAAAGAGAACTTTTTACGCCGCCGGACAAACCGGGCAACAATTGCTGATCGGTGCCTATCAGGCGATGGAACGCCAGGTATCTCAGGGTAGCGTGGAAATGTATGCCCGCCATGAAATGCTGGATGTAGTTGTCATTGACGGAAAGGCTCGCGGTATCATTGCCCGTAATCTTGTTACAGGCAAGTTAGAACGTTTCTTTGGCCATGCGGTAGTACTTTGTACCGGAGGATACGGAAACGTATTCTATCTTTCTACAAACGCAATGGGTAGCAATGCCACTGCTGTTTGGAAAGCTCATAAAAAAGGCGCCTTTTTTGCCAACCCCTGTATGACGCAGATTCACCCAACCTGCATTCCCGTTTCTGGCGACCACCAGAGTAAACTTACTTTAATGTCTGAATCGCTGCGGAATGACGGAAGGATCTGGGTACCAAAAAATAAAGACGAAGACAGAAAACCAAACGACATACCCGCCGAAGACCGCGACTATTACTTAGAACGCAGGTATCCGGCATTCGGCAACCTGGTACCCAGAGACGTTGCCTCACGTGCGGCAAAAGAAAGGTGTGATGCCGGCTACGGGGTAGGCACAACAAAACAGGCAGTGTATTTAGATTTCAAATACAATCTCATCAACAAATACGGACGTGCCGAAGCCAACAAGCAGGGCATTCACAATCCCGATACTGAAACCCTAATCCGGTTGGGGAAAGAGGTGGTAAAAGAAGAATATGGCAACCTGTTTGACATGTACGAAAAAATTACCGGTGAAAACCCATACGAAGTACCGATGCGTATTTATCCCGCTGTGCACTACACCATGGGTGGCCTTTGGGTGGACTATGAGCTGGCTACAACCGTAAAAGGCCTATACTGCCTGGGTGAAGCCAACTTTAGCGATCACGGCGCCAACAGATTAGGAGCCTCAGCACTGATGCAGGGCTTAGCCGACGGGTATTTTGTAATACCCTATACCATTGGCAACTACTTAGCCGATGAAATTGCAGTACAACCGATTCCTACTACGGATCCTGCATTTGAAGCCGCCGAACAGGAAGTGAGCGGAAGAATTGATCGGTTGATGAATATCAAAGGCACACAATCCGTAGAAAGTTTCCACAAAAAATTAGGAAAAATTATGTGGGAAAAATGCGGCATGGCTCGTAATGAAAAAGCATTGAAAGAAGCCATCGTTGAAATAAGAGCATTGCGCGAAGAATTTTGGAATGACCTGCGCGTTCCCGGTGAAATAGCCGAAATGAACCCTGAATTAGATAAAGCCAACCGCGTGGCAGACTTTCTGGAATTGGGCGAACTGATGTGTATTGATGCCCTGCACCGCGCAGAAAGTTGCGGCGGACATTTTAGAGAAGATAGCCAGACCGAAGATGGAGAAGCCCTTCGGCACGATGATCAGTTTATGTTTGTCTCCGCCTGGGAATATAACGAACTCGGAAAATGGGACTTGCATAAAGAAGAGTTAAAATACGAGGTGATTCAACCTTCTCAAAGAAATTATAAATAATCTGGGTCGGCACTTGCTCTTGGCGCACCCTCGGTAAAGAAGGAAATAGCCAGAAAAAAAAGCACTACCACCCGATTATTACAATTTGAAAGAATATTTATTTAAAAAATCAATTAACCGATCCTACAAACCGTTAATTGTGAAATTTGAAATATATGGAGCATTACAACATGAATCTTACACTCAAGGTTTGGAAACAAAAAAATGCCAATAGTTCCGGCAGTTTTGAAACCTACAAGGTTAGCGATATTTCGTCTGAAATGTCCTTTCTTGAAATGTTTGATGTGTTAAACGAACAATTGATCCACGAAGGAAGAGAACCCATTGCCTTTGACCACGATTGTCGCGAGGGTATTTGTGGCACTTGTTCTATGTACATCAACGGTAGGCCACACGGACCCTGGCACGGAACCACCACCTGCCAATTGCACATGCGGGCGTTCAAAGACGGTGATACCATCGTTGTAGAACCCTGGCGCGCTAAGGCTTTTCCCGTAATTAAGGATTTAATGGTGGATCGTTCGGCATTTGATCGAATTATTCAGGCCGGAGGTTATATTTCAGTAAATACCGGTGTAACGGTTGATGGCAATGCCATCCCCATTGAAAGGGAACATGCAGAAAAATCCTTTGCCGCAGCAGCCTGCATCGGTTGTGGTGCTTGTGTGGCTGCCTGTAAAAATTCATCGGCCATGTTGTTCCTCTCGGCAAAAGTATCCCATCTTGCGTTATTGCCTCAGGGTGGCCCCGAAAGAAAAAAACGCGCCTTATCCATGGTGGCTCAAATGGATAAAGAAGGCTTTGGCTCCTGCACCAACACAGGTGCATGCGAAGCAGTTTGCCCAAAAGAAATCGAAATCACCAATATCGCACGTCTGAACAGAGAGTTTACCTTAGCAGGACTGGCCGCAGACACAAAATAGTTCAAATCCAAAAATTAAATAATAGCCTCTTTGATAAAACAAAGGGGCTTTCCTCTTTCTATCATCGTTCAACCCAATATTTTGAAGTGTAGAATATGGAATACGCAATAGTTACCGCACCTGTGGCAGCCATTAGAAAAAAACCCGGCCACCGGAAAGAAATGACAAACCAGCTCCTTTTTGGCGAATCCGTTCGGATTTTGAAAATAAAAAACAAACGTTGGTTAAAAGTAGAAAGCCTGTTTGATGGCTACGTAGGATGGCTAACGCATCATCTGATTACAAGAGTGGAAAAGGCAGAAGCAAAAGAAACTGCAAAAAATTTAACGGCAGATCCTCTTAGTGAGATCCTGTATAACAAGGAAAAGATGTTATTGCCAATGGGATCCTTTTTACCAGGATTTGAAAATGGAAATGGAACAATCGGGCAGAACACCTTCAAATACTCTGGAAACAGCCTAACCCTCACTGGCCTTGAAAACGAGCAATCGCCTGGAGATAAAATTGAAGCCCTGGCACTGAAATGGTGCAACGCTCCTTATTTATGGGGCGGCAAAACCATTTTGGGTGTTGACTGTAGTGGCTTTGCACAAACAGTTTTTAAATTAGCGGGTATTCCTATTTTGCGCGATGCCTGGCAACAAGCCCAACAGGGGCAACGAATAAAAAAGCTGATTCATGCCCAAAAAGGAGATCTTGCCTTTTTTGATGATGCCGATGAAATTGTGCACGTGGGTATCTTGCTATCGCCCAACCATATTATCCACGCTTCGGGAAAGGTGCGCATTGATAAAATTGATCAACAGGGCATTATCCATACAGAAACGCAGAAACGAACACACCAATTGCGTGTAATAAGGAGGTTTTTTTAATCAAAATCGCTTTCTTCTTCATTGTCCACGTTCCTAAAAAAGCCAAAAGGCACTAAATAGCCGTCAACAAATTGCAACCGTATCAAAAGAGTCAATAACAACTGTTTCGATTGCGAAAGGGTTTGCCAACCTAAGGTAGCCGCATATATTTTGGAAAGACCGTTAGAAAAGTTAGTGATCTCTCCTTCTTTCACATTCATTACACCACTAAGATCGGTTACTTCTGTTTTTGGTAAATCGGCCTTCAGCTTTCTTGTCAATTTTTTATAGGATTTTTGTATTAGCTTGCGATACGCTTCGTTATCATCGGTATAGGCGATTATCTGGTAGGAAAAATAGGTAGATGCTGAATCCATTTTTTTCTTAGCCGGGAGTATTTCCTTAGGGTTTTCTGCAAAAATAACAACCACGTTTTTCACTTTAAAATTAAAAGGGTTGAACACGTTATAGTTCCCTTTCATAAAAAAAACGCTCGTATCTGTTTTTTTTTCACTCGTTACATTTAATAGTTCGGGATCGTTGGCAAATGCTTTCAGGAAAGAGGAAAAGGAACCCGCAAGGGGGTTTACTCTGAAATTCTTTTTTATGAGACTTTCAAACCGAGCCTGTGCAAAACCAGGGGTGGCGTAAATCAGGAGGCTGGTTAATGCAATTAAAAATACCTTCATCTGATAGTTAACTATAAATATAAAGGTACTACTTGAAGTGCAATTTATTTCTTAAAATTATCCTTATAGTTGTCAATCGCTTCCATAATGATGGAAAGGGCTGTTTCGCGATCCTGAAAGGTGTCAATTTCTACTTTTTTGCTTTCCAGCACCTTGTATTGTTCGAAGAAATTACGCATTTCCAACAAATAATGTTGCGGAAGTTCATCAATATTCTCAAAATGGTTTACGGAGGGGTCGTCCTGTGCCACCGCTATGATTTTATCATCATATTCACCACTGTCAATCATTTGCATATTGCCAATCACCTTGGCTCGCACCAGACACAGAGATCTTAGGGTTTGTGAGCAAAGTACCAATATGTCTAAGGGATCATGATCGTGACCCAGAGTTTGGGGTATAAAACCATAATTTACGGGATAGTGAAACGAAGAATAAATAATACGATCCAGTTTCAACAGTCCGGTTTGCTTATCTATTTCGTACTTCGCCCTGGAACCTTCGGGTATTTCAATGATTGAATTGACGATATCTGGGGCACTGGGTCCGTAACTTACTCCATGCCAGGGATGATTGATTGTTAACATAAACAAATTTTTAAGGTCGTATAATTCGAAATGCCGAGTAAGTTGCTAAAAACCCCAGCAATAAACTACCGAATGAATAGATCAAAAATAAAGAGAATTTTCCTTCTTTCAGCAGAGAAATATTTTCTAACGAAAAAGCAGAGAAAGTAGTATAGCCGCCGCATACCCCCGTCATTAAAAATAACTTCATAGAATCTGAAAAAAGGTTACTCTTTAAGGATAGCGCCCATAGAATACCAATAAGAAAACAACCCGAGATATTCACGATAAAAGTTCCCCAGGGGAAACCGGGATTCCATTTTAATAGAATGCTTTTTTGGATGGCATATCTTGCAGCGGTTCCCAGCCCCCCTCCCAATGCTACCCACAAAAGTTGTTTTAACATCTTAAAACGGTTCGCTTTGTGTTCTACCGCTTGTTTCTTCCAGGCCGTGATCGAACAAATACTTGAAATCAACCTGCCAGCGTCCGGATTTCTTCACCACCCTTAAAGTATCCTGGTTTTCTTTATGAAAAGAGTTGGAAAAGACGATAATACTTGTAGAATCGTTGATTACCTTACGGCTATGAATATTTACGGTAGCATCCCAAAGACCTTGTTTTTCATCTGCCGATAATTTTACCCTGGACACTGCGTCCAGCCGGTCATCATTAATTGAATCGTGCAACATGTATTCTTTCGCTTTATCGTAGTTGCCTTTTAACGCGGACTGAATAAAACTAATGGCGGTATTCAAGTCGTCCTCGTCCTCAGGGGTTGATTGCGTCGGGTTCTTGGGCGCTGTTTTGCAGGCGGCTAACAACACAATAAAAAAGAATACAATACTAAATTTATACATAGTCACGGGTAGTTTTACTCTTGTTTCGACTTTTCAAGATGTTGTTGAATTTCTTCTAATTGCTTAGGATCTATATTTTTTAAAATGCTATCGGCCATTTCAAAAGAATGTTGCAGCCCCTCGGCATCTACTTTGGAAAAACTATCCAAAACATCGGAGTTATGCTGTTGCCATTGTTGTTGCGCCATCTTCAACAGCACGGCCATTGAGAAATCTACTTTCCATTTATTATGCTGCTTTACCAATATAAACTCAGCAGAAGCCCTGTTATTCTTATTGGTTACGGTAATATAAGCGAGATCTCCTTCCACCCTCGGCGCCTTCATTTCTACATTTTCCAGTTCTTTTAAAAACCTTGCATCCGTATCGGTATCCTTATTTTGCCCTGCCAGTCCTATTGCGTGCTTCATCAAATCTAAAGTAGGTTTGCTTTCGTCGGTTGCAAGTTTGGCCGCTCCTTGAATATCTTTCTTGGTTAGCTGCTTGAAAAACGATTTTAACACCGTTTCAGGCGATCCTCCATTTTCGGAGGCACATCCCGTGGAAAGAATACAAAACCCCACAATACTAATCCAACTGAGTACAACTATTTTTTTCATCTGAAAAATTTACAGACTCTGATAATGCTTTTGAAGACACAGTTTCAACAGCTACAACAGCAACTGATCCTTATTTTTAAATAAAATTCACAGACTAAAGATAAAATATTTTTCAAAAACAATCATCGTGCCCTGCTCCTATTTTTCTGAGTTTTAAATACTCTCTATAAATTAGTTATAAAGGCAGCCTCCCTGCCACCTATAAAAATATTATGGCTACGATTCATTTGAGCCGTAATTTTCTGTATTTCTTTCGTGCTCTTTGTGGTAGGCCTTTATAATTGCTTTTACCAATCTGTGGCGCACTACGTCTTCTTCATCCAACTCAACATGACCTATCCCCGAAATATTTTTTAAAATTCTTACCGCCGTCATCAGCCCGCTTTTTTGATGGCGGGGTAAATCAATCTGTGTTAGATCGCCGGTAATAATCGCTTTGGCATTGGCTCCAATACGTGTCAGGAACATTTTTAATTGCAGGTCGGTGGCATTTTGGGCTTCATCTAATATTATGAAGGCATTATCCAAAGTACGTCCACGCATATAGGCCAGTGGAGCAATTTCGATAGTGCGGGTGCTCATATAATAGCCTAATTTGTCAGCCGGAATCATATCATCCAAAGAATCGTATAAAGGACGCAGATAAGGATCAATTTTTTCCTTCAAATCGCCGGGTAGAAACCCCAGGCTTTCACCTGCCTCCACAGCAGGGCGCGTTAAAATAATTTTTTTTACCTGTTTATTTTTTAACGCCCGTACTGCCAATGCTACGGCCGTATAGGTTTTTCCAGTGCCTGCGGGGCCAATGGCGAACACAATATCATTTTTCTCTGCTTCTTGCACAAGTCTTTTTTGGTTCACCGTTCGGGCTCGGACCGACTTACCATTGGGGCCAAATACCAGCACTTCATTGGGGTGTCTTTCCACAAAATGATCCACGGTTTCCACATCATCTCCACCAATAATCTGATCGAAATAATTCTCGCTCATGTGGCCGTTTCTTTCAATATAAGAAATCACCAGATTGATTTTCTCCGTGGCAGCCTGAATTTGTTCGGGAGACCCACTTAATTTAATCTGTTTTCCCCTCGATAAAATTTTTAGCAGCGGAAAACGTTTCTTAAGAATATCCAGTTTCCCGTTGTTGACGCCAAAAAACTCGATAGGGTTTACGGTTTCAAGGTTAATGATTGTTTCTGTCAAAGTTTACAATATTAAGGATTTTGCAATACCGGAAAAGGGCGTCCGGCCTTTGTCGCTTCTTCCGTCAAAATCAGGAAGACGGCCCTTTCAGACCAAAAATATCTTTCTATATTAAAAAATAGACTTTTTTTTATTAACAATTGTGAATTGAGTTTTGTTAAACCTGTGCTAATAAAACCGGTTCTATCGAAATACCTAAAATATTTGTTCATTTTTGGTGCTGAGGAAGCTCCTTTTCATGAGAATTACTTTATTTGTTACTTTCTGCCTGTTTCTGTGTAACAACACGGGATTTTCTCAAAATAAGCTTTTCGGCAGGGTAATGAACGATAAAATGGAGGGACTGGCTTTCGCCAGTTTGCAGGTGCGCAACAGCAAAAACGCGGCAATTACCGATGAAAACGGCAGCTACAGGTTAGAAATGGAAAAAGGAGTGCATGAACTTGTAGTAACCATGATAGGATACCATCCTCTGTTGGTAAAAATTGTTATAGACAAAGCACAAACCGAGCACAATATTGTTTTGCAACTGATGGAGAATAGCCTGGTGCCCATTACTGTAAAAGGTAAATCGAAGGACCGGGCCGAAGAGTTGCTGCGCACCCTCATCAGGAAAAAAGACAGCTTGAAGGCTGCTTCGGGAGCTTTTAGCGTAGATGTGTATATAAAAGCTGTTCAGGAAGACTCCTTAAGAGGACGACAGCAAAAGAGGAGCAGCCCGGCAAATACGGATAGTACCCATGCCGACCTGCAAAGGATGGCCTTATCGGAAATTTCATTGCGCTTGGATTATCGCCCACCCCGCCAGTATCGCGAAGAACGAACCGGAGTAGCCAATAGAGGTGTCGTGAACCGATTATTTTATCTTTCAACCACGGAAGGCATCTTTGACCTGTATGACAACCTGATTAAAGTGCCTGCACTCTCACCCATCTCCTTTGTATCTCCTGTAAGCTTTAGTGGATTGTTGGCCTATAAATATAAGACCCTGCACATTGAAAAGAAAGGAGGCCACAACAAAATTACCATTCAATTTAAACCTGGAACGCTTAGTAATGCCACACTTACAGGCGAATTGGTGATTGATGACAGTGCCTGGGTACTATTAGAAACCAACTACTCCTTTCCTGTGTATCATCTTCCCGAATATGATTTTTTTAAGGTGTACCAAACTTACGAATTTGTCAATCGTACTGCCTTGATGATTACCCAACAAAAGTTTGAATATTACTCAAAAAGCAAAAGGGGCAAGGCTTCGGGGTACACCGAAGTGGTTTATAAAAACTTCGAGCTTAATAAAAATTTTCCCAAAAACTATTTCGGGTCCGAAAAAAGTGTAGCAACAGGCAGCACGTATAACCGGGACAGTCTTTACTGGAACCAGGTACGAACAGAACCCCTTACCGATAAAGAGATGCGTTTTGTACGTTATAAAGACAGTATCTATGCTCAGGTTCATAGCAAGGCCTATTTAGACTCTATTGATCGAAAACAAAATACAGTTACCTGGCAAAAGCTTTTGTATCAGGGGCAGCCAGTAAGCCGCCACGAGAAAGGCCGTGTTCTTACACTTCCCTCAATCGCAGCTATGTCGGTACCTTATCTTTTTAGTTTTGGCGGGGTACGGATCGGGCTACCCATCAGCTTTAATGCTACGCACCCACAAACCAAAAAATCCATTTCTGTTTTTGCGCAAACAAGTTATGGGTTGTTAAATAAAGACCTGAACTGGAGCGTCAGTATGCGCCGAAAATACAATGCTTTCAACCAGGGATATTTTACGCTAACCAGTGAGCGGGATTTTGCCAGAATATTTACAGGTGATGCCATCATCAACCAGCTTAAACGTAATAATTACTACCTCAACAATGGCTTCGGCGTTGGTTGGGGAAGAGAAATAGCAAACGGGTTTATGGTGAATATAAAGATGGACATGGCATTGCGGCGTAGTTTAGCGGGTTACAAAACCTATCGTTTTATGGATAGTGTTTTTAAAAACG
>JBDHYK010000059.1:0-14597 GCA_039811305.1 Niabella sp. | reverse complement strand
CTTGGTGCAGGAACTCTTTATTAATTTCTGGGAACGACGAAACACTTTGAGCATCAATAATTTACCAGGGTATTTTGCCAATGCTACCCGCTATAAAGTGTTTAAAGTATTAGCAAAAGAAAAAACCAATACCCCTTTTTATAAAGCCCTGGATCCAATTGTGAACTGTGCTGTGGAGGCAAATAATCTTGTTGTAGAAAAAGAATTGAAAGCCCTGGCCGAAGCCTGGCTACAAACCCTGCCGGGTAAAAGAAAAGAGATATTTTTACTTTACTATCGCGAAAACCTGTCAACCAAAGAGATTGCAGAACGCCTCGGGATAACGCAAAAAACAGTTCAAAACCAGATCAATACGGCTTCAAATGAATTGCGAAATAAAATATTGATGACATTACTGATAACCGCATCAATTGGTTAAAGAATTATATGTAATTGATAATAAGCGAGTTATTAGAAAATGATCCGCTGATTAAAAAAAAGGTACTTTTTTTTTGGGAGTTTTTCCAAAAAACAGCACATAAGTATATAACGGTCTTGTATTGTCGTCAACAAATCCATATAGAAAAGAACTGAATCGGCTTTTAAAAAAGTATTTGCGCGGTAACGCCACCGACGCCGAAAAGGATTTTTTAAATAGTTTCTACGACTCTTTTGACAGAAAACCCCCATTGACAGAAAAATTTTCGGAGAAAGAAAAAACCGAACTTAACACGCGCCTGTGGCAGGTTGTGCTAAAAAGTACGGCTCGGCCCCATGTCTCTCTGAAATGGTATCGGCAATACAGGTGGATGGCAGCTGCAGCTGTGCTTTTAATGGCGGTAGCAGGTATTTTGTGGTTTCAATTTCACCAATCGAACCAAAAACCGGGGCTTGCTACAGCACAGAACGATCGCTTACCGGCAAAAGCAGTGGCCCAATTACGGTTGGCCGATGGCTCGATCCTGTCTCTCGACAGTAACCTTAATGCCAGTTTACCCGACCAGGGAACAGTGAAATTGAATATTGATTCGGGTCATTTGAAATATAAAGGATCTGCAAATACCACATTTTACAATACGCTTAGCACCCCCAAAGGAGGCAACTACCATATTACGCTCGCAGACAATACAAAGGTGTGGCTGAACGCCGCATCCACATTGGAGTTTCCCGTGGCTTTTACAGGCGACTTCAGAAATGTAATGCTGAAAGGCGAAGCTTATTTTGAAGTAGCAAAAAGCGAAAAGCCCTTTCGGGTAGTCGTAAAAGATCTGGAAACCGTAGAAGTACTAGGTACTCATTTTAATATTGCCGCCTATCCCAACAATAGCACAGTGGAAACTACCTTGTTAGAGGGGAAGGTAAAGGTAGTACCGCATGTTAATCAAAAACCGGTTGAAGAAAAAGCCAAGGTATTGCACCCAGGGCAACAGACTGTTTTAACTGGCGGTCAAATTCGTGTACAAAAAGCAGATATAGACCAGGTGATGGCCTGGAAAAATAATATGTTTTATTTCGAAAACGAAACTCTTGAAAATATATTGGAAGAAATTTCTCGCTGGTATGATGTAGATATTGTATTTAAGCACAACACGTCCTTACTTACACGTCGGTATTTTATCATGATCAATCGGGATGCGAATCTAAGCGAAGTATTAAAGTCATTGCAAATCAACGAATTAAAATTTGAAATCCATGGAAGAAGATTGATCATTCAATAGTGGAGGTATGTCTATAGCAAAAAAAAGGGCTTCTGCTGCGAACAGAAGCCCGGCGAAGATTAGGCATACAAAAATTTAAAAGTGTCGAAACCTTTATTTGTAACCCAAAAATCATTGCAAAATTATGCAATCAGGTCTTTTTTATCAACAACTCTGGCGAAAGAAACAAAAGTATCCTCGCCACATTTTCATGATCATGAAGCTAATTCCCATTTTTATTTTGGTATGTGGTCTTCAGGTTGCCGTAAGTTCAATTGGCCAAACGGTATCCCTGAACCTAAAAAATGCTGAAATTACTCAGGTATTAAAGGAAATTCGAACGCAAACGGGGTATAATATCATAGCCGAACAATCTTTGTTGGAAAAAGTAAAGAAGGTGAATGTAAGCCTAAGCAGGGTTTCTTTGGAAACTGCAATTCAAACTGTGTTTAAGGGTTTGCCCTATGATCTTAGCATACAGAACCGGACAATAACACTGAAAGCTGGTAAAGTGCTGCCAAGTTCTCCCACCCTGCCCAATGCCCCGTTATTAGATATTTCGGAAATCTTAGCTTTTCGACTACAGGGCAAGGTGATTTCAGATGAAGTGGGTGGGCCTCTGGCAAACGTATCGGTTTATAATACCACCACAAAAAAGGGAACTACCACAAAAGAAGACGGGTCTTTTGAAATAGATGCCAACCCAGGGGATCAATTGCTTGTTTCCTATGTTGGTTTTCAGCCCGTCCGATATACTGTTACATCGAAAAATGACATCACAATACTACTTGTTCTTACCCAAAAGAGTATGGATGAGTTTGTGGTAACCGGATATCAAACGATTCGTAAAACCAATATGACGGGCGCTACTGCGAAAGTAAAAGCAGAAGATTTATTAATCAACGGTAGCAATACCATTGAGCAAATGCTGCAAGGTAAATTGGCAGGCGTAGAAGTGGTAAACAATTCTGGTTTGGTAGGCACTCGTCAAACCGTAAGGGTTCGTGGTGTATCCACATTGTTGGGTAACCAGCAACCGGTTTGGGTGGTGGACGGTATTATACAGGAGGATCCATTACCGTTTCAAGCTAAAGAATTGAATAGATTTAATCAGGAGCCGTCCAACTCTGAACTGTTAAAGAATTTTATTGGAGGTGCGGTTTCTTGGTTGAATCCCTATGATATTGAAGATGTAACCGTGTTAAAAGATGCTGCTTCTACCGCTATTTATGGTGTGAAAGCTGCTAATGGCGTTATTTTAATTAATACAAAAAGAGGTACACCGGGCCGTACACCGGTGGTAAGTTATAATACCAGTCTTTCTACTCAATCCAAACTCACTTATGAAAAGATGAATTTGATGAACTCTAAAGAAAGAGTAGATGTGTCCAGAGAAATTTGGGAAAGAGGGTTGATTTCCAGCCAGGCTTTTGATGATATAGGCTATACCGGTCTCTTGAAACAGTTTTTGGAAGAAAAATTGAGCTATGCCGATTTTAATGCCGGTGTAAAACAATTGGAAGTAAATAATACCGATTGGTTGGATTTGTTAATGCAAAAACCTTTCAATCAAGCCCACAATTTAAGTATAAGTGGAGGAAGTGAAAATAGCAGTTACTATGGGTCGTTGGGTGTAAACTCACAAAAAGGACAGGCTAAGGGCAATGGAAGTACTGGCTATCAGGGTAGTATTAATTTCACTTCAAATATTACGCCTAAGCTTTCTGTGTCTTTTAAAATAGCAGGGAATTATAGCAAAACAGATGGTTTTTATAAAATTGATCCTTACTCCTATGCTTATCAAACCAGTAGGGTAATTCGGGCATATAATGATGATGGAACACTATTTTATTATAAAAATCCGTCATCTGCAGGTATGTATAATTATAATATCCTCAATGAATTACAACAGTCCGGAAATTCTAATTACAAAACCGGATTAAATAGTAATGTTAGTGTTCGTTACCGTTTTGCCAATGGATTTTCTTTAGAGTCTATTTTAGGGATTAATTATACGAATGTAAGCAGCGAATTGTATGCCACAGAAAAAACCAGCTACATCGCCTATCAAAGACAATATGAATACGGCGCTTATGGACCTCTGGATGATCAATACAAACAATCCAAATTGCCCCATGGTGGCGTACTTTCTATTAAGGACAATAGCAATTATAACTATACCTGGCGCAATGGACTAAATTATGGGCGTACTTTTAATAAAAAGCATGTGGTAACCGGTCTTTTAGGATTAGAGTTTAGGAGTAATATAGAAAAAGAAAAAGCCAATACCGATTGGGGTTATATGCCAGATAGAGGAAGAGTTTTTATTCCTCCTCCTGTAACTTATTTAAACTCATCAGGCACAGCAATACCCAACCCAATTTTCCAAACCTTTACTACTTCTACGGTTTTAGACAGAACATCTAATTACGTGTCTTATTACGCCACGGGTGGTTACACCTATGATAACAGGTATATAGCTTCTTTGTCTGTAAGAGGTGATGCTTCTAATCGGTTTGGGCAGGATGTGCGTACAAAATTTAATCCGATTTGGGCGGCAGGTGCCCGGTGGAATATTGGCAACGAAAAATTCTTTGATCGTACAGGCTGGATGAATAATTTGAGTTTAAGAGCCTCGTATGGCTTCCAGGGCAATGTGGCAGAAAATTATGGGCCAGATTTGATTTTAACCATTCCTACCTCTTCAGGAATCAGTTTTATTAATGCATTGACTGGAGAACCTCTTTATCGTATCAGCCGTTTACCCTATGCCAATTTACGCTGGGAAAAAACACAAACTGTAAACTTAGGTCTTGATTTTAATTTCTTTGGCGGCAAAGTGGGTGCAACGGTAGATTATTATAACAAACGCAGCAGGGATTTGATTGTATTACAGCCTGTGCCATTTGAAAATGGTGTAACCCAAATGCCTACAAATGGTGGTACGCTATATAATTCGGGGTTTGAAATAGCATTAAACTTCATTCCTGTTCGCACCAAAGATTTCACCTGGACCCTTGGTATCAACAGCGCTAAAAATTTCAATAAAATTACCAGCAAGCAAATTCAAAATCCAATTTGGAATACGGCCCAATCTGGTAATTTATTCAAAGAAGGATATGCCGTTTCCTCTTTTTGGGTATTTGATTTTACAGGGGTAGATTCGGCTACCGGCCTTCCGTTATTTAACTTGCCAACTGCGTCTATAGACCCTAATACTAAATTTGATGCAACCGCTTTCATGAAATATGCCGGCAAAAAAAATGCAGATATTACAGGGGGATTCAATACCAGTATCCGATATAAAGCGCTTACTATAAGTAGTTCATTGTACGCATCCATAGGTAGTCATAAGTTGTTGCCTAATTTATATTCAGCATTTATGATTCGAAACACTCCTTATGAATATGCCAATCTTACCAAAGATTTGGTAAACAGATGGCGTAAACCGGGAGATAATACCATTACCAATATTCCATCTTTACCACAATCAACGGTAGGGTTTGTAAATATACCTTCTGGTTCAGGGAGTTTTGATGGTCAATCGCAAGGGGCAAGTGAAACCCCCTATACTATGTATAATTATAGTACCGCAAGAGTAGTAAATGCATCCTATTTGCGTGTTAATAATATTGCGGTAAACTATATTTTACCTGCCAGAATACTAAAAAATATATATAGCAAAACGGCTTCCATCGGCTATAGCCTTAGCAATGTTTACACATGGGTAAGTAAAGATTACAAAGGAGTGGATCCGGAGGTAGCATCAGGTAGCCAACCTTTACCCAAGGTTCATTCAATAAATTTAGGCATAACATTTTAAAATAAACACCAATAAAAATATTATGAACAAAATATTATTTGCATTCATTGTAATTGCAATATCATTTACAGGGTGTAGTAAATTTTTGGAGGAACAGAGCCAAAATGAAGTTCGTCCATCAACAATTAACGACTTAAAAGCACTCATGGGAGCAAGTGGCTATCCATATCAAGTATCCTTGTATCCTTTTTTAAGCCTTATGACAGATGATGTAAAGTGCAATGGAGGGCAGGGGCAACCAAACTATGAAAAGGCGGTTTTGGGTAGTAAGTCGGTTTTTAGCTGGTCAAAAGATATGTACCAGGAATTATTATTACCTACGGGCTGGGCTAATACACAAAGAATAAATACTTGGGCCGTGGCTTACGCAGGAATTTCCGGCTGCAATACGGTGATGGAATATATTGATAAAGTAACCGGTAATGATATTGATAAGAACAATTTACGTGGACAGGCATTAACCATGCGCGCTTATTATTATCTCCTTTTGGTAAATTTATATGGCAAACCGTATAATGCACCGGGTGTAGACCCGGCCAAAAGCCCTGGAGTACCCCTGCGGACCCGCATGGTGGTTACCGATTCCTTTTATGCAAGAAATTCCGTTGCTGAAGTTTATACACAAATAGAAAAAGACTTAAAAGATGGCGCAAAATTATTAAACGAAAATAAACAGGCTAACGGTATTTATAAAGTGGATGTCAACGCTGCCAATGCCTTGCTTTCCAGGATGTATTTATACCAGGAAAACTGGGAACAAAGTATTGCTTATGCCGATGCGGTTATTGCAAACCGTCCGGCTTTAACCCAATTAAGTACTTTTAAGGGGCCACCCTCTGGCGGTTACTATTTATATAATAATGGAACTAATTTTTATTATTCAAACCGTATTTACGACCCTGTATTAAGTAAAGAAATAATATGGGCATATAAACCCATTACGCCCGGAACCGGTGAGTCGGGCGACGAAGCTTTCAAGATTGCTTTGAGTCCCGCATACAGCCTAACCCTTAACCCGCCTTATAGTGTTTCAGACGACTTGCTGAATCTTTATGATAGCAGGCCTGTGTCAGATACTGCAGTATATTTAGGCGACCTACGAAGCAGAACTTATATTTTGACCACTCTGGGTGTTATATCATATACACCGCTCAACTATTTTTTTAAGTTTATTGGAGGTTCCATGGGTGTAGGCAGTGGTGGTATTAGAACTGCTGAACTCTATTTAAATAGAGCAGAAGCTAAAATTCAATTGGCAATCAAAAATGGTAATACCGGTCTTATACAGGAAGCGTTAAACGATATCAATACATTAAGAAGTTCTCGATATGATACAAGAAAAATGTATGTTCCCATTACGATTACCGACCCCCAGCAATTACTTAATTTCTGCAGAGATGAACGTAGAAGAGAGTTTCCGTTTGAAGAAGGGCATCGCTGGTTTGATTTGCGAAGAAATGGGATGCCGGCGATAACTCATTTTTATGAGGAAACACCCGGTACCGGAGAAGAGTTTACCTTAAGCCAGGGAGATAGTCGTTATACACTTCAAATACCTAAAGTAGTATTGGAAAGAAATGGTATGTTATCTCAAAATCCGTAGTATGTACGAAAAATCAAAAATGAAGAGTACGAGGTATTCACAATATCTTGAAACGAAATGAAACTTCATTAGTATTTATTTTTTTAAAAATAGAAGAATGAAACATTTTAAAAATATAGTAACCATTTTGGCTTTGACAGTTCTTGTTATTGCCTGTACCAAAAAAGAAGCGCCACTAAGCCCTTCGGAAAGAAATGAATTTGGGTTTGCATTGCCAGAAGGCAACAGTAGTTATGCCCAACGCATAAGAGAGTATAATAAACGATTTGGCGTGTATATGCTGTATAATTTTACGTCAAAAGAAGCCTATTGGACAATTACCAAATGGGATTCTATGTATAGAGTAAAACCAGCAGATTCAAATTTTGTGGACAAACAACTCGATTTATTGGATAGTACATTTTTTAGGTATTATGCCGATAGCACCTTGAAGAAGTATCTTCCCGCAAAATTTTTGTTATGTAGTTCAATCCAAAATAATGGTGTGGGCGCTCAACTTGATGGGTATTTAACTTCTACCAGCACTACAGGTTATATTTATGAAACTTTTTTAGCCAACTGGGGCAGCAGCCGTATATTGAATATAAAAGGCGTAAAAGATTCAGCAGTACTTTTCAGAAGCAATATCAATTGGGGATTTTTGCGGTTGTTGGATTTGAAATTGAAAACCTCCCGGTCTGATCTATTTCTTGCCAGTACAGACTATACCACAGCTTTTCCCAACAATACGCAGGCGCAACGCTACAAAAGAGGCTTTTTATATACAACAAATACTACGTCTCCGCCCAGTGCAACAACAGACTGGTCCAACTTCATACAAGCAGCCGTGCAAAACCCTTATTCCTATCTTACGGATTCAAAAGGTATCAATCCCAACACCGCAACCTATCAGGGCATCCTAACACCCGTAAAAGATTCCAGCGGATTAATAAGAAAGAAATATGATGAAATTATCAACTTTTATAAAACCAACTATAATATTGATCTGCAACGTATCGGCGACGGTGCTAAATAAAAAGTAAATTCTAAAAATATATATACTATGTATCACAAAAAGTACAGTTTTACATTGGGTATTGTTGCATTGCTTCTGCTTCTGCAGTCATGCACAGCCACGCAAACACCCACGAGAAAAAAAATGCCTAATTATTTGGATAACGGCTTGTATGAAAATGCCTCACCATTTAATACAAAAGCAGACCGTTTGGATGCCATGAGCCTTACTACTTCTACAGAAGATATTATGGTAGGCGATGCTTCCGTAACCTGCGTATCGGTTTCATTAGCATCTCCCTTGTATGATGATGCATTGTTATCTATGGTACAGGAATATAAACCCATTGCCATTATGTTGCTGACCAACTGGATGGCAAGCGGCAACAATGGCGCCGTATTGGATTTTAGAAAAGCTACAAGTGCCACCGCACAGGAAGCTAAGTTCGTTTTAAAATCTGAAGGGGCTTTTACACTTCCGGTTGTGTTCAAATGGGATATGGCTTCCGCAGGCCGTGCCAAAACGTATATGAATATGTTAAATGGAGTAACGGGGATATCTGTAGTAAAAATAAAATAATTAAAATTCAACTGTTTTCATAATAACGAAGGTTTATCATTATTCTTAATGCACACCGAATCTAAGCGTTATAAATAAATACAATTCAAAATGAATAAGAATACAAAAATAAAACATAGCTTCTTTTTTGTGCTGTTTTTTTTATTGATGGGGATGCTATCGCAAGCGCAAATTTCTCTTTCTACAGGTGCAAAGACAGAACCGGCTGATACCGCTACAAAACCGGTGGTACCCCGAACGGCCATCAAGCCCTATAACAAAGTAATTACCAAAGATTTTAAATCTAAATGGGGTTTATTCGCCGTACATCAAAATCAGGATAAAATCTATTTTGAAATCCCAGATTCTTTGTTGAATATGGATATTATGGTGATCAACCGTTTGTTAAGATCCGCTGCAGGGCATGGTATGTATTCCGGTGAACAATTGGATGAAAAAACCATTTTTTTTGAAAAAGCAAAAGACTCAACCATAAAAATCAGATACAACTTAGTGGTTACAGAAGCTGATCCAAGCAGTAAAATTTACAAAGCGGTAGAAAAATCCAGCAATAACCCAATTGTGGGCTCCTTTCCCATCATGGCGTATGGAAAACATTCTACGGTGATTGATATGTCAAAGTATCTGAAAGAGAAAAATTTTATTAACAGCATTAGTCCTCAAACGGCGTTAGCGCAGAATGCAACGGTTACGGGCATGAAAGATTTTTCAATAGAATCCATCAGAGTGTATCCCATCAATGTTGAAATTGCCATCAGTAAAACGATGGAATCAAAATCAAAGATATTGCCTGCCGGTACACCCGCCACTATTGAAACCAATACTTCATTTATTGCTCTTCCAAAAGTCCCTATGCAACGCCGCTTTTTTGACCAAAGAGTGGGATATTTTGCCGATATGTACTATGAGTTTGCAGATGAACAACAAAAAGCAGAAACCCGTAATTTTATTGTACGCTGGCGCTTAGAACCCAAACCGCAGGATATGGCTAAATGGAAAAAGGGAGAATTGGTAGAACCTGCAAAACCGATTGTAATTTATATTGATCCGGCAACGCCCAAACAATGGGTCCCTTTCCTGATAGCCGGTGTGAACGATTGGCAAAAAGCTTTTGAAAAAGCGGGCTTTAAAAATGCCATTATTGGAAAACAATGGCCCGAAAATGATACTTCCATGCACATGGAAGATGCTCGATATTCCTTCATCAACTATTTGCCTTCCGAAGTAGCAAATGCTTATGGACCTAATGTACACGATCCACGTAGTGGTGAAATTATTCAAACCCATATCGGTTGGTATCATAATGTAATGGAATTGTTGCATAACTGGTATATGGTGCAGGCATCAGCAGTAGATCCCGAAGCGCGCAAAGCAAAATTTGACGACAAATTAATGGGTGAGTTGATACGCTTTGTATCCAGCCATGAAGTAGGACATACACTGGGCTTACGTCATAATTTCGGTAGTAGTAGCTGCACACCTGTAGAAAAACTGCGCGATAAAAAATATTTAGAAAAGCACGGACATACCGCCAGTATTATGGACTATGCACGTTTTAACTATGTAGCCCAACCCGAAGATAATATTCCACAGGAATTATTGTTCCCGCGCATAGGCGAATATGACGATTGGGCAATTGAGTGGGGCTATAAATTTATTAATGCACCTGATGCAGAAGCCGATAAAAAAATTGTAAACAGTTGGATTGATAAACGCATCAAAGAAAATCCGCGCTTATGGTTTGGCGATGGCGAAACCAGAAAATTTGACCCGCAATGCCAAACCGAAGACCTGGGCGATAATGCCATGAAAGCAAGTATTTATGGCATCAAAAACTTAAAACGTATTGTGCCCAATTTACCGGAATGGACTTTTGAAGCCGACAAACTGAACCAGGGTCTGGGGAATATGTACAAGCAGGTAAAAGACCAATACACCCGCTATTTAATGCATGTTTTGAAAAATATTGGTGGTGTAACTCTTACAGAAAGAAGCGAAGCCGAAGGGGGTACCTTGTATCAGGTAGTACCTAAAGAAAAACAATTAGAGGCCATGGCATTTTTTAACAGCGAATTGTTTAATACACCCTTATGGTTATTAGATCCAAAGGTAATCAACCGTGTGTCTTTACCAGAAGGCCCCAACGTAGCAGAAGATTTGCAGGTACGAATCATCAATACCTTATTAGATAAAGATTTTTTGTTGAAAATATTGGCGAACCAATCTCAGTTTGGCAGTGATGCACTTAGTGTAGATGAATTAGTAAGCACATTACATGGACAGATATGGAATTCCATTAAAGACAAAAAAGTGAAGTTGGATATATACCAACGTAATATGCAAAAAGCTTACTTAGGTTCGTTAACCGATTTCTTAATAGTGAGGGATGGTAAATATACCGAAACCGATATGGCTACTACCTTAAGAACGGAGCTTGTGCTATTAAAGAAAGAAATTGATGATGCCATTTCCAAAACTGCCGATAATGCAACCAGTTTCCATTTGGTGGATTTACAAAACCGTATTAAAACTGCTTTAGATCCTAGGTCTGGTGGATAAATATTTCAATACTCAACCTGCTACAAATCCTGAATTGTGGCGGGTTGATTTTTTGTTGTCGCAAAGTTGTAAAATGAAAAGTTACTATGATTAGACGTGAATATCTTTTTAAAAAAACTATTTTTATTTTTTGTGGATTAAACAAAAAATAGCACATAAAGAAGCGTAACTTTTTTTAAGCAGTAGTAAAATCCCAATTTCAATGAAGTGTTATTTGATTGTTTGTTGTGTTTTTTTAACCGTTTTTAGCACCGCTCAAAGTAATTTTACATACAGTCCCCAAAAGCCACAGCCGGGTGATGAAGTTTCTTTTACCTATACTCCCGCTGGCGATCTTGCCGGAATGGTAAATATTCCGGATGCTTTTATTGTTCAATCTTCAAAAGATGAAAATACACTTACAGATAGTAAGCTTTCCAGAGCTTACGGAAAACTAGAAGGAAAATTTACTTTAAGTACTAACACCGTTTTTGTAGCCATCGGTTTTACAAAGGAAGGAAAATACGGCGTTAATAATGATCAAGGATATTTCATACAAGTGTATAAAGGTGATAAACCGGTGGCACATAGTAGTGCCATGGCAGCACAGTATTATGAAGGAATTGGAAAGCGTTATTTTAAAATTTTAAATGATTTTAAAAAAGCCCAATCTTACTACGAAGATGAATTCATGAATTATCCTCAAAATTACAGCATCTACCAAATTGCTTATTTTAAGGATATTTATAAGAGCACTCCATTAAGAGGAATAGATTCTATTCAAAAGAATATTGAAAAACTAATAGGAAATCTGCAAACAGAAGCTGATTATAATCAATTGATAAAGTTTTATAGTGCACTCAATTTATCATCACAAAAACAATTTATTGAAAACTTAAAACTTAAAAAGTATAAAGCTGAAACTTCGGAATTGGTAAGTTTGTATCAAAAGTATCTAAACCAAAAGGATTGGACAGACAAAAAAAATTATTTCTTACAGTCTATTTCATCATCCAATAAAAAAGAATCATACTATGATGGTAATATTTGGTCAATGGGTAAAGAGTTGGCCATCAAATATTTAAAAGATATTGATCTGGCTCAGTACAATGAAATTATTCAAGCCGTCAAAGATAAATCTATTAAATATCGTATTTATCAAGAAGTGATTTTACGTGCTGGGAATGATAAAGGGTATAGTAAATTAAAAGAGCAAATGGCTAAGGAGGCCGTGCTTTGGGCAAAAAAGGAATGGTCCAATCCTGTAGAAACACAGCCAAAAATGACACCCCGATTTGAATGGGATGAAAAAAGAAAAGATACCTATGCTACCTATGCTGCTCAGTATGCCACAGTACTATTCAATAACGGTAAGTATAAAGAGGGTTATCCTTTTGCAAAAGAAGCCGCTAGGATGTTTAAAGACGGTAATAATGGACAGTTTAATAATCTGTATTTGCAATTAGCTCAAAAAGTATTACCTGCTAAGGAAGTGAAGGATCTTGCCGAAAAAACTGTAATTGAAAATAAGAGTGGCGATTTTGCGAAAAATATGTTGAAAGAGCTTTATGTAAAACAGCAAAAAACAGAAGATGGATTTGACGCCTATATCGAAAATATTAAAACAGCAGCAAAAAATAAAAAATTAGAAAGTTTAAGAAAAGAAATATTGAATACGGATGCGCCCGCAATTTCTCTTAGGGATACCGATGGTAAATTAGTAAACCTATCTGATTATGCCGGCAAAGTAGTGGTTTTAGATTTTTGGGCTACCTGGTGTGGTCCTTGTAAAGCATCTTTTCCATCCATGCAAAAAATGGTAACACACTTTAAAGATGATCCCGAGGTAAAGTTTTTATTTATTGATACCTGGGAGCAAAGAGAAGATAAATTAACACCCGTATTAGAGCTTGTGCAGAGCAATAATTACACATTTCATGTATTGATGGATGATGATCATATAGCCATTCGGGATTATAGAGTTGCGGGTATTCCTGCAAAATATATAATTGGGAAAGATGGAAAAATTAAGTTTAAAGAAGCTGGCTTTTACGGCGAAAAAGACTTATTGGAAAAATTGCCCATGATGATCCAGTTGGCAGGAGAGTAACCCTTCGACAGGCTCAGGGAGACCCATTATATGTCATGGTGAGTAGGTCATGGTGAGCCTGCCGAACCATGCCGAACCATGTCCCCTTCGTCTAGCTCAGGGTGACATAAATTGAATGTCATGGTGAGTATGTCCCTTCGACAAGCTCAGGTTGACATAAGTTGAATGTTATGGGGAGGATGTCCCCTTCGACAGGCTCAGTGTGACATAAGTTGAATGTCATGGGGAGAATGTCCCCTTCGTCAAGGGTGACATAAATAGAATGTCATGGTGAGTATGTCCCCTTCGTCAAGCTCAGGGTGACATAAATTGTATGTCATGGTGAGTATGTCCCCTTCGTCAAGCTCAGCGTGATAATGTTGCAATTCTTCGAAAAAACCCCCATTTTATCGAAAAGAAATATTTTAAACAAAAAGCCCTAATTTTGAACTCACAGAAATAAAGGGACGCTTACAAAAAAAACTAAAAAAATATGAAAATTTATCATACTTGTAGCGCATTTATGTGTGTAACCACCTAAAAGTTGTTGTCACACCATTGTTCTTATTTTTTTATAAACAGAAAGTTGGCTTATTAAAGAATTTTTACAGTTTTGTTGTAGCGATCTTACGTATAAAGAGATTGCAGCAAAAATGCTGGTAAGTGTTCGTACCGTAGATGGCTATCGCGATAGCCTTTTTGAAAAGTTGGATCTTAAATCAAGGGTGGCCCTGGTGTTGTATGCTATTAAGTTTGGTTATTATAAAGTGAATTAATGGGATGCTGTGTTTCATTCATTCGGGCGGTGCTGCCTTTCAATTTTAAAAACACTTCTATTGGGTGTTAAATAATTAATTTTCTGAAAACCGACTTGAAAAATGCTTCGAAACAATTTCTTTCAACGCTTCCTGTACGCAAACGTTTTTTTGGTCAGGTGTTGTTCAACCTTACTGCCAGGGGAAGCCGTACAAAAACTAGGTATATCGGTTATGAAATTTAAAAGAATTAGCTGTTTTTCGCAGGAAAATTGAAATCCTTTGCCCATATTTGTATTTCAAAACATTTTTATGAGTTATCCAGATCAATTACGTTATACAAAAGACCACGAATGGGTGGCTCTTGATGGAAATGTAGCAACCATTGGTATTACGGATTTTGCCCAACGAGAACTGGGCGATATCGTGTATGTAGAAGTAGATACTATTGGGCAGGCTTTGGAAGCCGGCGCCGTTTTTGGCACGGTTGAAGCCGTGAAAACAGTCTCCGACCTGTATTTACCGGTTAGTGGCACCATC
>JBDHYK010000058.1:0-14704 GCA_039811305.1 Niabella sp. | reverse complement strand
ATGGTGGTGTAATATTCACCTTTCTTTTTAAATGTCATAATACTTTTTTTATTATAACATTTGAATATCTATTTTGTATATTTGAACTTGGAATGGCTAGCGAAGCTTTTGTTCAACATGGTATTGCCGCAATGGGGGCTGACGTAGTTCTATTGAACATTAGTGCTATATTTGAAGTGTGGTATTTCTAATCAACAGTAGTGCTAAAAATCCCCCACTGCGGCAATACCCAAACCGTTACCAGCCATTTTAGGACGACAGTGCAACAATGAACATAACAGTAGAATATAAAGACACCGCAGGGATAATTTCTAACCAAACTCACAACTTGACACGACTTGCTTTTGCGAAACATTTAGCAATCGTTGGACAAGGTTATGCACCAAGACCACAAAAACTCATTCGGACAATTGCAATGTTTTTTCATTACAGCAATTACATCCAACGACAGGCATTTTATAACGATAGATTTTCGGAACCGCCAATCCAACTTTCCGACCCGACAGAGAAAGGACAATTTTCAAATCTTGCTGGTAAGGCAATTGCTGACTTTCTTTCAAAACGCATTGACCAAAGTATTTTCACAGTTAACTATGAAGCCGCAATGAGATTAAGAGGTATGCCACTGAATGTGGGACGACCTGACTTACTTGCTTACAAACAAAATGCAATGTTTGCCCTTGAAGCAAAAGGTTATTCGGGCGGACACGGTAATATGACAACACACAAAACACAATCTCAGACAGGTGGCATTCCTGTTAATTTTTCTGTTGCTTGTGTTTCATACAACCTTTACAATAATGCTCAATGCAAATATCACGACCCTTTCAATGACGACATTCAATACGACAATGAGCTATTGCGTGGGCTGACTAGGAACTATTACAAGGGACTTTCAGAGTTTCTGAATCAAAAGTTCTTTGAATACCGAGAGTTCAGCGTTCAAGGGGAGACATTTTATGAAGTGGAGTTATCGTATCGGAATTTTCAAAAACTTTTCCCTGACGAATTTCCGTTCAGACCAATTTGGCATTTTGAAATTCTTGACTTTTACAGACCAAGATTAATTTTACCAAAGAAAATTAGAGATTATGCGGAAGACGGCTTGACAAGTGAAACAAAGCCGTTCGTATTTGAGACAAGCGAACAGGACTATAACACATACATAGACAATGACAGAATTGGACTGCGGATTAGACGATAGAAAAACGGCTGGTAACATATAAGGCTTAAACGCGTGTAGCGAAGCGGAACAGCGGTTTAAGCGATTGTTGACAAATGCGTAGATAGACCTGCTGTTATGGGGTTTTAAACTTTCTCTGCGGGCTTTGCGTGAAAAACCGAGTAAAAAACCTCCTGCAATAATTTAAAAAAAAAGTTAACAAAACCTTAAACGTGTTAATATTTACCAGTAAATTGCGCTCACTTTTTAAAAACTCAATTTAGTAACAGATTCGATTTCGCAGAATCTCATCTCCATCTTAAAAATTCTATTAAAAAACGTTTTATGCAATTAAAAAAACTTGAAAGAGCTTTTGCAAATGCCAAAAGAATGACCCTGGCATTCGCAATCCTAACGCTTTCCCTGCAGGTATTTGCTCAGACTGCGGCAGTTACCGGTACCGTATTAGATGAACAGGGTAAACCTATTGCCGGCGCAACAGTTTTGGTAAAAGGCACTTCGTTGGGTACTACTACCGATGAATCGGGAAGGTTCTCCATCAGAGTAGCCGCCACTGGAACACTCGTGATTTCAAACATTGGGTATAACTCGGTAGAGCGGAGTGTATCCAATCAGCAGGATCTTACGATCATCTTAAAACAATCGGGCGTTTCGCTTGAAGATGTAGTGGTGGTAGGCTATGGCACCAAAAGCAAAAGAGATGTTGGGGGTGCGGTACTCTCCGTGGATCAGAAACTTCTGAAAGACAGACCTGTAACCAACACCCTTTCAGCACTTCAGGGCACAGCACCAGGCTTGGTCATCACGCGTACCAATGGCCAGCCCGGTCGGGAAGGGATTAGCGCCCGCATCCGTGGTATTACTTCTTTAGGTGCCAGCAATGCTCCATTAGTAATTATAGATGGGGTAGAGGGTGATATCAATGCACTAAACCCGAATGATATTCAAACGATTTCAGTTTTGGAAGATGCTGCATCAGCTTCTATTTATGGTGCCAAAGCCGGCGGTGGGGTAATATTAGTAACCACCAAGGGAGGCAGGGTGAATCAAAAAACCCAGGTAGATATTACCTCTATGTACACATTCAGAACCCCTTATGCCCGTCCGGAACTGATTAGTTCGCGCAGACAAGCTGAGTTGCAAAACGCTGCCCGAATATTTGCCAGCCAAAACCCCGATTTTACTGAGGAACAATTGGGATGGTTTGATGACCCTAACGTAAACGAAGTATGGAACACAAACTCAAAAGCCTGGGACTATTATTATAATTACAACCTGGAAGAGGTTCTGATGCGCAAACAAAGCCCCCAAAGAAACCTCAACCTGTCCATTAGTGGCGGCGGCGATAAATCCACCTACTTATTTTCAATCGGTTATATGGATCAGCAAGGTGTTTTCAAATTTGGTCCGGACAGCTATAACAAGCTGAATGCCCGATTAAACTATAACACCAAATTGTCCAAAACCTTCTATTTTGATAGTCGCTTGTCGTTTGCGCGGGAAAATATTGATGCCCCACCCGTGGGCGTTACAGGAGAAGGACTGATGTATAACGTGTATTCCATACGAGCCGCCCGTAACCCAATATTCACCCCCGGAACGAACGAAAGCAAATATGCTTTTATAGGCACAATCTCGACAGCCTACCCTATTTTGAAAGATGGCGGTTATGATAAAGACGACCGGTATAATGTGAGTGGCGTATTCACACTGGGTGCCAAACAGGTACTGAAAGGCCTTGACCTAAAAGCAGTTTACAGCCCGGGTTTCGTAATGTCTAATCGGATTGTTTTCAACAAAACGGTTCCTCGTTGGTCAATAGACCAAAATAAAAATCCGGTACCAGGAACCTCAATCAACCAAATCAACTCACTGAATAAAACCCGGCCCTTTACCGTAAACCACAATTTCTTTGCCACAGCCGATTATGATTATAAAATAAACGATCATAGTTTTCATTTGCTGGGCGGTTACGAGTTTAAAACCTATACCTACGATTGGGTACAGGCCATACAAAGAGGGTTACTGCTGAATGATTTTGCAACTTTGAACTATACAACGCTTCCCACAGCGGATGTTACCAACGTGGGCGATAATATTCAAACCAATGTATGGTTGTCCTATTTTGGAAGATTGTCTTACAATTTTGCGAACAAATACTATTTTGAGGGTACACTCCGCCAGGATGGAAGCTCTCGTCTGGCACCAGGTCATAAATTTCAAACCTTTTATGCCGGTAACGTATTTTGGCGTTTAACACAAGAAAACTGGTTTGCAAATGCCCTGCCTTGGGTAAATGAGTTTAAGCTGTCGGCTTCCTATGGAACGGCCGGGGGCGCCCAAACCTCCGACCCTAATTCCAGCAACTATGATTTTCAAAGCCCTCTGTCTCGTGGATACTATCCTTTCAACGATGCCCGTACTGCTTATTTTTATCAAGGAAGCCTGCCTTCTGACAGTAAGTCATGGGAAATTATAGAAACGACCAACTTTGGAGTAGATATAGAAGTCATAAAAAGAAAATTGCGCCTGCACTATGATTATTTTATAAAGAAAAATAATAACGTTTTTGTAGGGCAACAGCTTCCAGCACTTTTAGGAGTAACCCCCAACCAGGCCAACTTGGCTGCAATTCAGGTAAATGGATGGGGTCTTACCATCAGCTGGAACGATCAGTTTAAAGATGGAAGCTATTTTTTAACCGCCAACCTTAGCGATGATAAAAACAAGGTAGTTCGGTACGACGGATCGGTATCTTATAACGCCGGCATCAATAGTGCAATACCGGGAATGTCCACAAATTCCATTTTTGGGTTTAAAGCCGATGGCTATTTTCAAAATGCTCAGGAAGTACAAAATACACCCCGCAGAACACCCAATACGGGTGTAGGCGATATCAGATTAATTGATATCAACAAAGATGGCGCCATTAACGAGGGAATCAATACTGCCGATAATCACGGAGATTTAATGTATCTGGGCAATACCAACTCCCGGTATGTATTCGGGTTCAATGCTGGCGTGAACTGGAAAGGTTTTGATCTGTCCTTCCTGTTTAATGGCGTTGGCAAAAGAAGCCTTCTTCTGGAGCCCTACGCCACCATCGGGTTTTATGATGGCTGGAGGCTGCCCTGGGCAATTCATCAGGATTATTGGACGCCGGAAAATCCGAATGCAAAATTTCCTGCCATTCGATTCAGCGACAGGGTGAATAATGTTATTTCCTCGCACTGGGTACAGGATGCCAGTTATATTCGTCTGAAAAATCTGCAAGTGGGCTATACCCTTACAAAAAAAGTTCATGGGTGGAATGCCTTAGGCGATGTGCGGGTTTATTTCTCCGGACAGGATTTGTGGGAAAAAACAGGCATGTGGTTTAACTATTACGATCCGGAAAATACCGACAGGGTAACCTTTGGGTATCCCTTGTGGCGTAGCTACGCAATAGGTTTAAACATTGGATTTTAACCTGTACCAGAAAGAATTCTATTAAAAAACGATTTATAAGATCAATACAATGAAAAAACATTTATATAAAAATAAGGCACTTACTGCAGGCATTGTTTTAAGTGTACTGGCTTTTACAACCGGTTGTACCAAAATGTTGGATCAGAATACAAAGACGGTAATTACCGATCCGGTATTTTGGAAGGATTCCAGTGATTTAATAGGCGGTGTCAACTATTTATATTTAAGCGTACCCAATTTTGACACCCCCTTAGAGGATTTGTACAGCGACTTTTCTGTGGACGTGTTTGGGGCTTCGTTCAACACCATCAGCGACGGGTCGCGGATCGTACCTTCAAGCGATAGTCGATGGAATAATGCATTCGCCTATATCCGCGCAGCGAATAATGTGATGGAAAAATCTGCAAAAATAGCCGATGGGCCCATGAAAACCTTTTGTTTGGCACAAGCAAGGTTTTTCCGTGCGCTTAACTACTATATCCTTGTAAGATCCTATGGCGATGTGCCCTATATAGGACGAACCATCACCGGAAGAGATGATGAAGCACTTTACTCGCCAAGGGCAGACAGAAGAGCCGTGGTAGATTCTATTTATGCCGATTTGGATTTCGCCGCAGCCAATTGTCCACAGGCAGATCAGTTGCCCGGTACAAGCTCCACCTCTGGTTCCAACGGAAGAGAATACGGGCGCATTACCCGTAGCGCAGCACTGGCATTAAAGTCACGCGTGGCACTCAACGAGGGGGCCTGGCACAAATTTCATGGCGAACCCGAACTGAAAGGCGCCAAAGACCCTGCGAAACACTTTACCATTGCAAGAGATGCAGCATTAACCATCATGAACGAAGGAAAACATAGTTTATTTGTGAAAGACGGAGCCCTAAGTTTTCAAAACCTCTTTAGATATCCGGGTGAAACCTATTCTAATAATAAAGAAAACATTTTAGTAAGATTGTATGGGAAAGATATCGCCAACGTGATCTCAAATAACGGTGGCTATATGCGCCCCTACAACGTAGATGGCCGTAATGCTGCTACACGGGCATTCGTATTAACTGCGCTTTATTCGGACGGGTTGCCGGCGGGAAAATCTCCTTTAGATTCAAACGGAAAAGAAACAGGTTTGCTTACCGATTTTAAAAACCGCGACCCAAGAATGGTTCAAACACTATTCAAAATTGATGATCCCTACGCCTCCATTTCCGGAGGAAACCCCACCTATCGCAACACGTATTACTACCATCAGCAAAAATACTTTACCGGCCAGGCCGATTTCTTAATCAGTCCCAATATGTTCCTGGATTACATTGCCATCCGCTACGCAGAAATTTTGCTGAACTACGCAGAAGCTGTGTACGAACTAAATAATAGTATTTCAGATGCTGATTTAGACAAATCCATCAACCTGTTGCGAAAAAGAGCCACAAACAACGATAATAGCAAGCTCCCGCTACTGACCAATGCCTTTGTTACAGCAAACGGGTTAGATATGCGTACTGAAATTCGCAGAGAACGCTCCGTAGAACTTGCCTATGAAGGATTTCGCTATTGGGATCTGATACGCTGGAAAACAGCCGAAACAGAACTTCCAAAACCAATTTTAGAGCGCAAATACTTTTCAAATGTAGATTATGGCGGAAGCACAAAACCCCCATTGCAAGATGGATATGTGCTGATGCAAAGCGCAGACAAACGCAAGTTCAATGCCCAGAAAGATTATTTGTGGCCTTTGCCATCCGGGCAGATTGGCCTGAGTAAGGGCACGTTAACCCAAAATTCCGGATGGTAAACTTGAAGAATGGATCTTTTTTTAAATTCGCCGGCACCCAACCGGCGAATTTCTTTTAAAACGAGGGAGATTCGATGAATGGGAGTAGATAGGGGAGCTAAGACGCCAATGAAAATTTTGACAGAAAGTACTTTACCCACCCAGACGGGTAGTGAAAAACCAGTCAGAAAGGAGAAGCAATCTTTTAAACCATGCCCTCATTCACTTCAGAAATAGTTCAGATAAAAAATAGTTCGGACAAAAGTTTTCATTTTTGTCAACACCCACAACAAAAAAGCATCTATTTTTGGCAAAAACAGTACGTTGAGGAAATCAAAACAGAATTCGAATAGGAAACTATCAGACCAATTTCAAAACCACTCCGCCAATGAAAACCACCACACAAGCGGGGAGTTTCTGTTGTCGGAAGAAGAAGATGAACTTCTGGAACGGATTCAACGCCAAACCTTTCGATATTTCTGGGACTTTGCCCATCCCACCTCGGGTATGGCCCGGGAACGAAATAGCGAGGCGTTTCAAGACGTAGTTACAACCGGGGGCACTGGTTTTGGGCTGATGGCAATGATTGTAGCTACCCAAAGAAACTGGATTTCAAAAGATGCTTTTTTAAACCGCTTGGGCCTGATAATTGATTTTTTAACCCATTGCGACAGGTATCAGGGTGCTTTTTCGCACTGGTACCAGGGTGCAACCGGAAAAACGATTCCTTTTCATAAAAAAGATGACGGAGCCGACCTAGTGGAAACAGCCTTTCTGATTGCAGGATTGCTCACCGTAAGGCAGTATCTTCTGTCATGGGAAGAGGAAAAAAGCCGGCCTTTGATTCAAAAGATCCAATTTTTATGGTTGAATGTGAGATGGAATCAGTTTACAAGGGGCAAGAATGTACTGCACTGGCACTGGAGCCCCTTTCAGACTAAGCAAATTGGCCTTAAAATAGAAGGGTACAACGAAGCCCTCATCGCATACATCCTGGCTGCAGCCTCTCCCACAGATCCTATAGAGAAAAAAGTATATGACGAAGGTTGGGCACGCGGGGGGCTGTTAAAAAACGGAAGTAAATTTTACGATACAGAATTGCCCTTGGGCCCCGATTTCGGTGGACCCCTCTATTTTGCCCATTATAGCTTTCTGGGCTTAGATCCGCGCAATCTTCAGGATGCTTATACCCATTACTGGCAGCAAAATGTAGCACACACAAAAATCCAAACCAATCATTGCATTGCCAATCCCAAAGGCCATAAAGGCTACGATACCCATTGCTGGGGGCTTTCGGCTTGTGACAGCGGAAAAAGATACCATCCCCACCATCCCCTAAAAGACAATGGAACCATTTGCCCCTCGGCAGCTATTGCCAGCCTGCCCTACCTGCCACAGGAGGCTATGGCCGCAATACGGCATTTCTATTATACCCTGGGGAAAAAAATATGGGGCGAAATGGGGTTCTTTGATTCTTTTAATGCCACACGAAGCCGGTATGCCAGATCTTACCTGGCCATTAACCAGGGGCCAATTATTATTATGATTGAAAACTATCGCACGGGGCTATTGTGGAACCTGTTCATGAGCTGCCCCGAGGTAAAAAAAGGACTTTTGAAATTGGGCTTTACCAGAAACCAGATGCACGAAGATGGGCAACCATCAAGTTGAACCAGTAGGGTTGTAACTCACAAACTATGGTAATTGAACATCAGATCAACAATTCTTTTCGGATAAAAAACCAGGCTGACAACCCGTTTTTTTCCGACCGCTTCTGATTGCGGGTACAAAACCATTAGAAAACTTAAATTTGCACCAAATCAACATTACGATTTACATTTTTATGAAAAAAGAAGACATACCCCAGGACAAAGGTTATTTAGGCAGCATCGCTAAAGAAATAACCTATGTAACCGACGAAAGTGGTCGCTACGTTACGGGGCAAAGTACGGGTTGGGATGTAAAAGAATCAGCAAATGACGTTGCCTGGCAATCGTTTGAAAAACAGATTCAGGATGCAAAGGAAAAAGTGCTACGGGGTGAAGCCAGTCCGATTCTTTATTGGATGGAAAAACGAATGATGGATACTGGCATACTGGCGAAATACACCGGTTTTTGGAAGTGGACAGTAAGGCGGCATTTTAAACCGGCTATCTTTAAAAAGCTTTCGGAAAAGAAACTCGAAAAATATGCTCAGACCTTTGAAATTTCGATTGAAGAATTGAAAAACCCTTTTTAGCATCCTATTTGTTAATATCTCAAACTGAACAAATACATTGGAACCCCTATCGTCAAATTTTACACATATTCAGGCTGCACATTGCGAAAACGGTGTAACTACGTCGTTATTATCGCATTATGGCATTAAAAAAATTACAGAACCTCTGGCCTTTGGCATAGGCGCGGGTCTTTTTTATATACAGTTGCCCTTTATGAAAGTAAACGGCGGCCCCGCCATCTCTTTCAGAACCATGCCCGGGCTTATTTTTAAAAGAACCTGTGTTGCATTAGGCGTACCCGTTACCCGAAAAAAATACACTAACCGTAAAAAAGCTATGGCGGATTTAGACGAACGGGTGCAAAACGGGAAACCAACTGCTTGCCAGGTGGGCGTGTTTTACCTGATGTATTTCCCAAAGGAATATCGTTTCCATTTTAACGCGCACAATTTGATTGTGGTAGAGAAGCAGGGTGATAATTACGTAATCAGCGATCCGGTGATGGAAACCTTAGTCACCATGAGTAGCTACGAATTAGAGCGGGTGCGGTTCGCAAAGGGTTCGTTTTCACCGCGCGGCCAGATGTATTACCCAGGCGAAAACCTGCAGGAAGTAACCGACGAACAACTTCGAAAAGGTATTATTAAAGGCATAAAACACAATTGCAGGGATATGCTGCAAATCCCAGGCCCCATTGGCGGTACAGATGGAATTGCCTACACCGGCCGACAGATAAAAAAATGGAAAAACAAGCTGGGCGATGAAAAAGCACGGGCCTATTTAGCCCAATTGGTTCGAATGCAGGAAGAAATAGGTACCGGAGGAGGTGGTTTTCGTTTTATTTATGGCGCCTTCCTTCAGCAGGCGCATCAATATTTGCCTATTGATGAATTCTTCGATATTTCCAAACAATTCACCTTTGCCGGCGACCAATGGCGTAATGCTGCTATACAAGCCTCTGGAATTTATAAAGGGCGACTAAACCATCAGTCTGATTATGATACGATGGGCGATATGCTGATAGAAATCTCTAAACTGGAAGAACAGACTTTCAGGAAATTAAAAGCCTGTATCCATAATTATCGCGGCTGACCTGGTAACCAGAAATGTTAAAGAAAACCGCGTCAAACCATAAACCGTCTCACCTCAATTGCACGATCATCCGCAGAGAGGAAAATATCTTTCAGCAATAATTTTCAGATGGTGTGTTTGGTGTCCGGCAATGGCAAAACCAAGCGCTAAAACTGACATCTCGTATTTGGAACTAAGACCCGTTTTTTGAAGCGTGGTGTCAGAAAAACTTTCAAACATAGCAATCGTTGCATTTTTAACGGCTATGAGCTCGGCAAGTAGCGAGTCAATACTTCTTTCATTAGCACCCGAATATTTTGCATACAGTTGCTCGTCAAAACCAGGCGGATAATTGATGTCGCCACGGGCAATTACCAGGGCGCGATAACAAAATATGCGCTCCGTGTCGGTAATATGTTGCAACACTTCTTTTACCGTCCATTTGTTGGGAGCATATACTTTGTCTCCCAGGGTGGTCAGTTTGTTTTTATCAAGGGAACGGACCGCCTCAAGGTTTTGTTGTAACACGTCGGCCAGTTCGCTATCGTCTTCTAATAAGATGTACTGACCGAAATGCTCTGGTAGCGGCTGAATATCTGATCTCTTCATGCGGTAATTTTTATCTCTTCTTGTTTTTTATTCCTGGCAGCGATAATGGCTTAAAATAAAATCCTATCAACTGCTCTATAGTGCTTTAACAATTTTTTGGCGTGCCTGTTCAAATTCCAGCCATAGGTTTTGTACAATTTCCTTTGCCGATGGCATATCCTGTAGCAAGGCACTCACCTGCCCTATTTCTAATTCTCCCTCTTCCAAATCCCCTTCAAACATTCCTTTTTTGGCACGCCCGCGGCCTAAAAGCGTTGCCAGTTCTTCTTTGGAGGCACCCCCTTTTTCGGCTGCCGTAACCCGTTCGTAGAATTTATTTTTTAGCAACCTTACCGGAATGAGTTGTTTTAAAGTGAGTGCGGTATCGCCTTCGGCGGAATCTAACACCAATTCTTTGAACCGAATATGAGACGAGGCTTCTTCACTGGCAACAAAACGGGTGCCCATTTGCACCGCTTCTGCGCCTAAGGCAAATGCAGCCAGCATTTGAGCTCCTGTGGCAATACCGCCAGCGGCAATAACCGGAATGCGTACCGCTTTGGCCACCAAGGGAACTAAAACCAGGGTTGTGGTTTCTTCGCGGCCATTGTGGCCGCCCGCTTCAAAACCCTCAGCTACTACAGCATGGCAACCCGCGTCCTCGGCTTTTTGGGCAAACCGGCTGCTGCTCACCACGTGTACCACCTTGATACCGGCATTCAAAAAATGCCCCGTCCAGGTTTTAGGGTTACCGGCACTGGTAAACACAACAGAAACTTTTTCTTCGATGATGGTTTTGATATGCGCCTCAATGTCGGGGTAAAACAAGGGAAGGTTTACACCAAAGGGTTTATTAGTGGCTGCCTTGCATTTTTGGATATGCTCTTTCAATACATCGGGGTACATACTGCCCGAACCGATGAGCCCTAAACCGCCCGCGTTGCTCACAGCGCTCGCCAATCGCCAGCCACTGGCCCATACCATCCCTGCTTGTATAATTGGATAAGTAATTTGAAACAACTGAGTAACCCGTGTTGAAACCATACTGTAAAGATAGGGTTTAAGGTCTTAGACTATCCATAGCAGTAGGTGAGAAAGAAGGAAGTTAGTGACACCCGTAGAAGGAAGAGGCCGCCGAATGTTATGTTGAGGGTTACCCCAGGTCAATAGTAGTGTTTTCGCCCACGTTTAAAATGCGCTTCTTGCCTTTTAACAGGGTATCGCCGCCAATTAAAGAATCGGTCAAAACAATATCGAAGAGATTGGTAAAGGCGCCAACAATGGAATTGCTGACAATGGAACGCTCGATGCGGGTATTTTCGCCTAAGGTTACATTGGGCCCCACAATACTGTTCGTTACAATACAACCCGGGCCGATGCTCACCGGATCAATGATTACCGAGTTTTCATAAGCGCCGGGCATACTTTTTTGCCCATACTTTTTTATTAAAATTGCATTAGAGGCCAGTATGCTGTCTTTATTGCCGGCATCAAACCAGTTATCTACCCTAAAAGCCTCAAACCTGGTCCCTTTCTCAAGCATACACTGTATGGCATCGGTAAGGGTTACCAGCCCCTGTGTCAATACCCCGTCTTCAATATTTTTTTGCAGACATTCAAAGAAAAGAGGGGTTTCCAAAATTTTATAGATCCCCACCATGGCAATATTGGACTTGGGTATCTGTGGCTTTTCTATAACCGACTCAATAATGTCTCCATTGGTTTCTACCACCCCAAATTCTCGCGGATTATCTGTTTTTTTCACGCCAATCATGGATACGGGGCGTTTCAGCATTTTTTCTATATCATATTCACAAATAGAATCGCCCAGTGTTATTAGAATTTCTTCGTTGCCAACAAGTTCTTTGGCAAGGCTGACGGCGTGGCCCGCTCCTTTTCTGTTTTCCTGGGTGATAAAGTGGGCATTAATTTCGGGGTATTTGCTTTGCACATAATTGGCTATCTTTTCTCCCAAGTACCCTATTACGAATACAAAGTCGTTCAGGCCCACTTCTTTAAGTTGGTCAATAATAATCCCTAATACAGTATTGCCCGCCAGCGGTATCAATGCCTTGGGTTGGGTGTAACTGTGGGGCCTTAAATCAACGCCGGCACCGGCAACTGGAATTACTACCTTCATTCGAATAAACAGTTATTTTAAAGAGGTGTGAAGGTAAGAAAATTATTATTTAAGTTTGAAAACTAAATAAAGCGGAAGCATTCCAAATTAAAGCGATTCTTTGGCTGTAAAGGGCTTCTCCAGAATATTGAGGCAATCCCTTACGTCCTTGCCCCTTACATACGGCTCCACGTTTTAATTTTCAGTTGCCGCCTTGAGCGTAGGAAAAGGGCGATCCAATTTCAGAAGATCTCTCATTTCACTTTTTTTCCTTCGGGACGATGATAAACATTGTTGTTGCTACCCATAATTGGGCAAATCAAACCATCATCCATTACACACCATCTTAGAAAGGCATTTCTAACTACATGATTAACAAGTCTTTAATAAGGAATGAGCCTAAATTTTATACGCAATAAACTTTTGGAAGGCCATGTGGCTTTTTAAATTGGGCGCCAGCAATCAGGCATCTCCAAAATTACCATTATTTTTGCTGCTTCAATGATCCGCATCGGCAACATATCGCTTCCCGATTTTCCCTTATTACTCGCACCTATGGAGGATGTGAGCGATCCGCCTTTCAGAGCAGTATGCAAAGAAGCGGGCGCCGATCTGATGTATACCGAGTTTATCAGCAGCGAAGGCTTAATCCGTGATGCAATTAAAAGCAGACGAAAACTGGATATTTTCGATTATGAACGGCCCGTGGGAATACAGATTTTTGGGGGAGATGAAGACAGCCTGGCACTGGCTGCTAAAATAGTAGATGTTACACAACCCGATCTTTTGGATATAAATTTTGGCTGCCCAGTTAAAAAAGTTGCCTTGAAAGGTGCGGGTGCAGGAGTATTGAAAGACGTAGATTTAATGGTGCGGCTAACAGCTGCTGTGGTTAAATCTACCTCATTACCCGTAACAGTTAAAACACGTTTGGGTTGGGACAATGCCAATTTGAACATAGAAGAAGTAGCAGAGCGTCTGCAGGATGTAGGAATAAAAGCCCTGGCCATTCACGGCCGTACCCGTATGCAGATGTACAAAGGCGAGGCCGACTGGACCCTGATTGGACGAGTAAAAAACAACCCTCGCATTACAATTCCCATATTTGGCAATGGGGATATAGACAGCCCTCAAAAAGCATTGGAATACAAAAATCGCTATGGTGTGGATGGAGTTATGATTGGGCGGGCGGCTATTGGCTATCCCTGGATTTTCAGAGAGATAAAGTATTATGCCGAAACAGGCCGGGTTCTGGCTCCGCCAACCGTACAGGAACGGGTAGCTGTAGTTAGGCAACATTTGAAAAAAAGCATAGAATGGAAAGGCCCCGTGGTAGGCATCAACGAAATGCGGCGCCACTATGCCAACTATTTAAAAGGGTTACCCAATATTAAAGAATTTCGTGGCAGGTTGGTAACGCTTACCCGGGAAGATGCTGTAAATGAAGTATTGGACGAGGTACTGGAAAGATACTCGGATTACCAAATTGCCCCTCATCCCATTGAACTGATTGATTATCATACCAAATGCAGTTTGAGTTAGAAAGCCTTTGGGCTCGTTACGAAATCTTTTTATCATTTTTGCGCTTGGGTTATACATCAAATTTAGAAAAAGGTTCACCGCTCTGTTGCCTGGCTCAAAATGAAGTCAGCCGTGAAAAATCAGTTGTGAGCACAAATAATTTCTGTCTCCCCAGATTTTCGCAGCGGAGCACACAACTCTCAGGCAGTGGAAGTTTAAGATAAAAATCAATGGTTTCTAATCGTTCGGGCATACAAAGCCCGAGGATATAATACTTTAGTAAATAATTTGGCATGCCCATTTACGAAGAACTTTACAATCAATACTTGCGTTACAATCTACGACTGCAACGTCGTCTCAACGGACTTAGCTTTTCAAGGTTAGCCCTTTTTGCCCTATTTCTTTTTGTAGGATATCGGGCCACACAAACAGGGTCTGCAATCAGCATCATGGGAACCATTCTGGCGCTAATAATTTTTTTCATCGTGGTAAAATGGTATGACAGGTTAGAGCAAAAAACCCAGTATTATAAAGCCCTGGCTCAACTAAATGAGGACGAAATCAACTTTTTGAAAACCAATCAATCGCGCTACGCAACCGGAAAAGAATATGAAGACGCGCACCATCCTTTTTCTTTTG
Source organism: Niabella sp. (assembly GCA_039811305.1). GTDB lineage: Bacteria > Bacteroidota > Bacteroidia > Chitinophagales > Chitinophagaceae > Niabella. Next base: position 128 of record JBDHYK010000058.1, on the reverse strand, counting down.
ACCTGGATATTTTTGCAAATGGGGGTTTGTTCGCTTATTTAAATCGCTGCTCCACGAGTTTTGGAAAAGAAGCGCTGGCCAACTGTCTGCTGAAGCCCGATATTGCTCAGATTCGGGAACGGCAGGAA
>JBDHYK010000057.1:0-14947 GCA_039811305.1 Niabella sp. | reverse complement strand
ATATGCTGAACTGGAATTTCATAAATAAAAAATTTTTACGCCCCTGGAATGTCGGTACTTATGATGAGTTATGTGCCCCGGCAGTTGGTATTATCGGGGATACAATGTTAGTTTTTGGCTCCACGTATTCCTCAAATTTTACAATCTGGATGAGTACCCATCCTAAGGCAAACCAATGGAAACCCTTAGTGGATTCTTTTGCTCTCGGCGGCTGGGATCCTACCTTTTTTACTGATCGGGACGGCCGGTTGTACATGTACAATGGCAGCAGCAATAAATGGCCATTTTATGGCATTGAACTCAACCGCAAAACCCTGGAACCTTACGGAACCCGTAAAGAAATGTATTTGTTGGAGCCCTGGCGTTTTGGATGGCAGCGCTTTGGAGAGCACATGGATAACACTTTTTTGGATCCGTTTATTGAAGGCTCGCACATGACCCAACACAATGGCAAGTATTACCTTCAGTATGGAGCGCCTGGCACCGAGTTTAGCGGTTATGCTGATGGATTGTTGGTGGGAGACAGTCCTTTGGGGCCCTTTACAGCACAGAGCGACCCACTAAGCATGAAATTAGGTGGTTTTGTTCGTGGTGCAGGCCACGGGGCAAGTTTTCAGGACAATTTTGGGCAATACTGGCATGTTTCTACAACCGTTGTTTCGGTAAAAAATACCTTTGAGAGAAGGCTCGGCATCTGGCCAGCCGGCTTTGACAGTGATGATGTGATGTGGTGCAACACCAGTTATGGCGATTACCCGCATTTTATACCCCAACCCAATACCAGGACAAGCTATGTCGAAAACGGCAAATCGCCCTATTTTACAGGCTGGATGTTACTGAACTATAATAAACCGGTGACAGTTTCTTCTACGCTTGGGGGCTATACAGCCAACCTTGCTGTGGATGAGTTGATTAAGACCTATTGGAGTGCTGCAACCGGTAATAAAGGCGAGTGGATTCAAAGTGATCTGGGAACTCCTTCAACGATTCGTGCGGTTCAGATAAACTATGCCGATCAGGATGTGGAGTCCAATCGGTTGGGGAAATGGAATCAGCAATACCATCAATACAAATTATACACCTCCTTAGATGGTGTTTCCTGGAAATTGTTGATAGATAAAAGTAAAAACCTTACCGATATTCCCCACGAATACGTGGAGCTGGCTACACCCGTTCTTGCCCGATTTATAAAATTAGAAAATATTCACATGCCAACAGGCAAGTTTGCCCTCAGCGGATTTAGGGTATTTGGAAATGGCAATGGCGCCAAACCGGAAACGGTGAAAAATTTTGTAGTACTGCGTACCGAAAAAGATAAACGCAGTGCGTTCATAAAGTGGCAACCGGTTGACAACGCTTTTGCTTACACTATTTACTACGGAACGCATCCCGAAAAACTTTATTCCAGTATTATGGTGCATAGCAACAATGAATATTGGATGAAGGCGATGGATGCGCAAAAAACATACTATTATTGCATAGAAGCCGTAAATGAAAATGGCACCAGTACTCGAACTGAACTGCTGGAAGTAAGGTAGTTGAAGAAACGAATTATTGGATGCTCATCTAAATTGCATATAAGATGAAGAATTTATTTTTAGCGTTTTTTTGTTGTTTTATAACCGTTTTGTGTTTTGCACAACAGGGACACCCTCCTTTTTGGAATGAGGTACAAAAGTTTAAAACCCAGGATAGTGTGCTTGCTTCTACCGCCCACCCCATCCTGCTCATTGGCAGTTCTTCATTTACCATGTGGAAGGATGTTCAGGACTATTTTCCTGCCTACCCTATAAAAAACCGTGGTTTTGGAGGTTCTATGCTTACAAATCTTATTTTTTATTTTAATGACCTGGTCCCTCCTGTAAAACCCAAACAGATTATTATATATTGTGGCGAAAACGACCTGGCCAACGATTCACTGCCGGCCGATTCTGCACTCAACAGGTTCCAACGTTTGTTTCACCTGATCCGGATGTATGATAAAAAAGTTCCAATTGCGTACATCTCAATGAAACCCAGCCCCAGCCGCGAAAAATACCTGCAAAAATTTGAAGCGGCTAATAAAGCCATCCGAAAGTATATCAGAAAGAAAAGAAACACCCAATACATCAATATTTTTGATGCGATGCTATTGCCTGATGGCAAACCCAACAAAGAATTGTTTTTAAACGACCAGTTGCATATGAACTCAAAAGGCTATCAGATTTGGCAGCACATCATAGAACCCTATTTAAAAAAATAATAACTCAATACAAATGAAGACGATCAGAGCAACAGTATTTTCGGTAGCCACATTACTGCTAATTGTGGCAGCGCAGGCGCAATCTGTAAAAACCGATCACACCCGTATGAACAGTTTCATCAATTCGCTGATGGCCAAGATGACACTTGAAGAAAAACTCGGCCAATTAAATCTGCCGAGTGCCGGCGAGTTCACCACCGGAACAGCCACTAATTCCGATATCGGAAGTAATGTAAAAAAGGGCAATGTGGGGGGACTATTCAATATAAAAGGAGTAGAGAAGATAAAAGCGATTCAAAGAGTAGCTGTAGAGGAAAGTCGTTTAAAAATTCCTTTGATATTTGCTATGGACGTTATACACGGGTATGAAACCACCTTCCCAATTCCACTCGGTCTCTCTTGTGTCTGGGATATGAAGTTGATTGAACGATCTGCCCGAATTGCGGCTATCGAAGCCAGCGCAGACGGCATCTCCTGGACTTTTAGTCCGATGGTAGATATCAGCCGCGACCCTCGTTGGGGCAGGGTTTCGGAAGGCAACGGGGAAGATCCCTATCTGGGGGCACAAATTGCTAAAGCGATGGTGCAGGGGTACCAGGGCAAACTGAAATCTAATAGTGAAATTCTCGCCTGTGTAAAACATTTTGCACTGTATGGCGCCGGAGAAGCGGGCCGAGACTATAACACGGTAGATATGAGCCGTATCCGAATGTACAACGAGTTTTTTCCGCCCTATAAAGCAGCCGTGGATGCAGGAGTTGAAACCGTAATGGCTTCCTTTAACGAAATTGACGGCATTCCTGCCACAGGAAACCGATGGCTGCTTACGGATGTGCTGCGAAAACAATGGGGATTTAATGGGTTTGTAGTAACCGATTATACCGGCATTAATGAAATGATTGACCACGGCATGGGTGACCTGCAAACCGTATCGGCCCTGGCTTTAAACGCAGGAGCTGATATGGATATGGTGGGAGAAGGGTTTATTACCACTTTAAAAAAATCGTTAACAGAGAAAAAAATAAGCAGCGCCACCATTGATCAGGCCTGCCGAAAAATTCTGGAAGCCAAATATAAATTAGGACTGTTTGAAAACCCATACAAGTTCCTGAATGAGCAAAGAGCTAAAACAGAAATCTATACAGCTGCCCACCGAAAAGAGGCCCGCGATATTGCCGCCCAGAGCTTTGTACTGCTAAAAAACCAGGGGAACCTTTTGCCGTTAAAAAAGTCGGGAAAAATAGCTGTTATTGGGCCCTTGGCCGATGCAGCTACCAATATGGCAGGTACCTGGAGTGTGGCCACCGTTCAGGCCCGATCAGTTTCTGTTATTAAAGGCCTGAAAGAAATAGCAGGCAGCCAGGCCGAGATACTTTATGCCAAAGGCTCCAACCTCACCGCGGATTCTGTTTTAGAAAGTAACGCTACTATGTTTGGCAAATCATTGAACCGCGATGGCCGCTCTGCCAAAACCCTGCGGGCCGAAGCGCTGGAAGTGGCCGCAAAAGCAGATATAATTGTGGCTGCTTTAGGCGAGAGTGCCGAAATGAGTGGCGAAGCCAGTAGTAGAACCGATATCGGTATCCCGCACATTCAACAGCAATTGCTGAAGGAGTTACTAAAAACAGGAAAACCCGTAGTGTTAGTGCTATTCACCGGCCGACCTCTTACGCTTACCTGGGAAGACAAACACGTGCCCGCTATTTTAAACGTGTGGTTTCCGGGTAGCGAAGCGGGCTACAGTATAGCTGATGTTTTATTTGGCGATGTAAATCCTTCGGGCAAGCTCACCATGACCTTCCCGCAAAACGTGGGGCAAATTCCCCTCTATTATTCCCATAAAAATACCGGACGTCCTTTACAGGAGGGTAAGTGGTTTTCAAAGTTCCGGAGTAATTATTTAGACGTTTCCAACGACCCCTTGTATCCTTTTGGATATGGCCTTAGCTATTCCACCTTCGCGTATAGCCCCCTGTCAGTAAGTAGCACCTCGCTAAAGGGAAATCAAACACTTAATGCTACCGTTACGGTTACAAATACCGGTAAGTATGATGGGGCCGAGGTGGTACAACTTTACATTCGGGATCGGGTAGGAAGTGTAACCCGGCCGGTAAAAGAACTAAAGGCCTTTCAAAAAATTACCCTGAAAGCCGGAGCGTCTAAAAACGTTACTTTTAAGATAACTCCGAACGACCTGAAATTTTATAACTACCATCTCCGCTACGACTGGGAGCCGGGAGAATTTGACATTATGATAGGAACCAACTCGGCCGAAGTAGTAAGCAAACAAGTTAGCTGGAGCAAATAGACAAAATTAAATGTAACATGAATAGAAAAAGGGTTTGGTTTTTAGTTGCTGTATTATTCTGGGGGCTCCATCCCAAAGGATTTGCACAGGACTTCTTGCAGTACCAAAAATGTAAGTTTATACAAAATGGTGATACACTTCCATACAGAATTCTGTTGCCCGAAAATTTTGATGCTTCAAAAACCTATCCTCTGATTGTGTTTTTACATGGGCGAGGCGAGAGTGGGAACGACAATGAAAAGCAGCTTATCAACGGGGGTGCCTTATTTTTAAAAGAAGAAAACAGAAAGAACTACCCTGCAATTGTTGTGTTTCCTCAAAATCCGGTTTCCACTTATTGGAGTAATGTGCAAACCGTAATGAACGATAAAGGAAAACGAAGTTTTTATTTTGTATCGGGGGGCGAGGCCTCGCCTTCAATGAAAGGGGTACAGGCGCTGGTGCAAAATCTGTTTGTTCAATACAAACTGAAAAAGGATCAGATCTATGTGATGGGTCTCAGCATGGGTGGCATGGGATGTTTTGAGTTGGTTTCCCGTATGCCACAAACATTTGCAGCAGCAATACCCATTTGTGGCGGTGCCAATCCCTCCATTGCTCCAGTTCTTAAAACAACCGCCTGGTGGGTTTTTCATGGTGCTAAAGACGATGTGGTATTGCCCCGGTATTCTGAAGAAATGGTAAAAGCAATGAAAAAAAATGGCGTTTCTGTGAAGTTCACTTTGTATCCCACTGCCAACCACAACAGTTGGGATGCTGCTTTTTCAGAACCCGATCTTTTAAAGTGGCTGTTCAAAAAAAAGAAACAGCCTGTGAAAGAAAGTTTTTAAAGCCCGGTTTAAAAGTTGCGGCCCCGGCCACCGCCACGCCCCGGCATCCCCCGAAAATCTCCGGGCATTTGATCAAAATTGCGTGGTCTTTGCTCAAATTCCCGGCTTCGTTCACCACGACCTCGTTGGGCAGGTTTGCCAAACTGTCTGGGGTAAAACGAAAACGTGAGCATGTAAAACTGTTGCAAACCGTTGGTAACCGTAGTACTTAGGTTATTGGCATTGGCAGTAACACTGATGTTTTTATTTTGGCGTAAAATATCCATTGCAGAAAACTTAAGTTCTGCCGACTGGCTCTTTAAAAAACGATAGGTTACAAATGCGTTCCAAAGTGCGGCGCTTTGGTTGGCCGTTTTATTATTTACATAAGAGAAAGTATTGCTGATGACAAAATTCTTAGGATATTTTATGTTTACGCCGGCATCGGTATTATAGGTGGTATTTTTAAAAGACTTTAGATTTTTCCCGGTTTGTAAGCTGTTGTTGAAGTTGATCCCCTGATTTATTTGTACGGTGAGCAAATCGCCAAGTGAATAAAACACTGTCAGGCTGTTCGAGATATTGTCGTTTGTAGCAACAGAGTAAATCCCATCAATATAATTTGGGGTTTTATTATTAGCGTAGTTCCCCGAATAGCTTATTTGTAACATATCGTTTTTCAGTTTAAAAGAGCTACTGATACTGGCTCCGGCACTGAGTGTTTTTCTACCTTTTTCGATATTGATAAGGTATATATCCCGGCTCCCGTTGGGATGGTAGAAGCTGCTGTCTGTGATACCAAATCGGGTTTGACCTGCTTTAAAACTTGTTCTGATATTCAATTCACTCTTATCCTGGTTGCTTTGCTTTTTGTACTCAAAACTATAATCAATATTGTTGTTGTAAAAAGGTTTCAGGTTGGGGTTTCCCAAACTAAAACTATATTGATTGGTACTATCGCGTATTGGATAGAGCTGATCCACACCCGGAATACCGGCAGAATTATTCTGGCTCAGATCCATGGTGATTTCATACCTTCTATTGCGCTTATAGCTATAGCTAATCTGTGCTCCGGGGAGAAAAAAGCTAAACTTTCTGTCAAGATTTCGGTTTGAAATATCAGACCGGTTTTGTTCGGAAAGCAACTGCCCGTTTATAGCTGCCGCAACATTAATATATCTTGAATACCGATCGGACAAGTTTTTTCTGAAGTTGCGCGAAAAACGTAACGACGGACGATCCTCGAACCTCGAAAGGCCTTCATTATTCGTCAGGTAACTGTTTTGAGAATAATTATGGGTTAGGGTGTCATAATCATTTACCAGATTGTCATCGGTATTGTGTGAGTAAGAAAGGTTGTTGTTGAACACAATATTGATATCCCAAAAATTGTGATTGCCAAACAGGAGTCTTTTCAAAGCATTGTAGCCGAACCCGATGTTGGTGCCAAAGTTGGAGCTGCTGGTATTGTACAACCTGTCTATATAATTGCTCTTCGAGGGGTCGGCTATCGAAATAAAGTTGGTTGTTGTCTGCCTCTCCGATGTGTTGTTGGAGTAGTTCAACCCATAATTAATATTGAAGCTTCTGAGGTTGCGTTCGTCGTCGTCTTTATTGCGATAGCTGGTTGAAAAATTGAAACTCTGGTTGGCTCCATGCGAAGAGGAGGTCTGTTCATTGCTGCTTACTAAGCCAAACCCTTCTCTGGAGGAAGTTTGTGAACTTTTGGATGAAGCGTCTGTTAGCCCGGCATTGAAACTGGCATTTATTGAAAAGTCCTGGCTGCGATCCTTTTTATTATAACCGGTACTCAACGAGTGGTTTAAACCCTCATTTCGGGATATTCGGTTCGATTCGTTATTGAACACTGTACCGCTGGCACTTTGTTGCGATACCGTTTCCGTATTCACATCGTTTGCGTTTTGGCGTAGGGTATAGGTTCCGGAGATCTGATTATTGAGACGGTTATTGTTGAGGTCAGAAAAATCGTGTTGATAGTTGATGCCCCCCATGAGTATTTTGTTCACCCCCGATCCTCCAAAATTGGCCACATAACGGTTGGTAGGATTGAAGTTGCGGAAAGTACTTTGCTGAGCTATGGATCGCATATCGCCGCTTTTATTAATATTGTTTCCCATGCCCAACAGGCCGATTCTCGTGCGTTTGTTGTAAGCCTGTAGGGTTAGATCGCCTTCGTATCGTTTGTCTGTGCCCAGCCCTACCCCGGCCTTCCCAAAGAGGCCTATTTTTTTGTCTTCTTTAAGCTTTATGTTCATGGTGAGCAGGGAGTCTTCCGGGTTCTGATCCACATTATCTACAGTGTAGTCTATTTCCTGATATACCTGTATTTTTTCAATTGCATTTTTTGGAAGGTTCTGAGTAGCAATAGCAGGGTCTCCGCCAAAAAACGGCTTACCATCCACATAAACTTTATTAACCGGTTTGCCATTTACGGTAATGCTGCCATCGCCCCACATGGTTACACCGGGTACCCGGCGCAGCATATCTTCCACTACAGCGTTTGAATCGAGTTTAAATGCGGCAGGGTTAATTTCAAGCGTATCACCATTCATCCTGATCGGTACAACGGCCTCTACCACCACCGCATCCAGGGTGCCATAGTGCCTGGATAGCGAAACGGTTTTAAAATCGTATTGCAGCCGGGAGGAATCGAGAGTGATTGTTTTAGAAAAAGGGGCATACCCGGAGAAGGAAAAATTGATAATAATGGGAGTAGCAACCGGCAGAGATTGAATATTAAATTCGCCCTGACCGTTGGTGAGTTGATAGTCCAACAGGGTGGAATCTGCTTTTTTAAGGATGGTGATGGTTACAGCCTGTAACTCATAATTGCTCGACGAGTCTTTTACAACTCCCATTACACTGCCCCGATTGCCAGCTTGCCGTACCTGTGCCGTTACAATAGCAGGGGTACAAAAAATCAATACCACTATTAAAAATCTCATCCTTTCTTTTTAGGCTTTAACATAATAATTACAGGGTTATCGTCCTGCTTGCGCTCTTCGAAGTATTGTTTCACCACGGGATCGTAGTTGGGAGATCTTCGCTCGTTTGTTTTTTTATTCTGAAACATGGCAGCCGAGGAGGTGCTACTATAAAGATACTCCTTATCGTAGTACTGAATTCCGAAGCCAACAACGGGTAGAAACCCGTTCGTGCTATCCGCTGAAAGTTTGTTGAGGTTAAAAAACTGGTTCGTTTTTTTATCAAAAATGAAGTTTCTTTCACGGAAATTTCTGAAATAATCGAGCCCAAAAAATAAATAGCGATCAAGATCCATCACATTATTCACCCCCCATGCAAATCCTGAATGTTTCATTTTATAATCTTCCAATGACGTGCGCGAAGAAAAATTTTCGGTGAAAAAAGAGGCTGGGATGGTATTGGCTGCCGGCAGGATGATCGTATAGAGTTCCTTTACCGAGTCCGGGCTCAGTTGATAAATATTGTAATTAAAAGGACGGGTAAACAAAAGCGTCTCAGAATTAAAAGTAGGATAAAAGGAGATACTCTCGGGTTTGCTGTAGAAAATGGTAGATGTTTTTCGGTTATACGGGAAATAAGACGCTACTACGGAATGTCCATTGGATACTTTTAATTCAAAATCTTGTGTGTCCGACCAGTTTCTATTCGCATAAATATAGCTATAAACCCATTGATCTGTATTGAAAATGAAGGGATTAGCAAGAGCTATATCAAAGTCTTTTATAATTTCCGTCTTCGCTTCCTTTGCATCGGTAAGATCGTAAAATAGGGCTCTTGAATATTTTACAGAACTGTTGTGCACCGGATCGTCCAATACTGCCTGCACGTCTTTTTGAAAAGGGCTAAAATTTCTACTAAGCCCCGATATAAAAAGTGCATTGCGTTTTTCATCATAAACAATACTTCTGAAATCGTAGCCCCGGTTTCGGTACTTCTTTACAAACCTTCCATTTTTATCGAAAAAATAGATGGCTTGCGTGTCGTTATCCAGAATCACAAAATATTCTTTGGTTACAATCAGTTTGTTAATTCGGCCGAACAGGCTTTCTCTTTTGGTCTCCAGAGGAATATATTTTATCTCATCAAATATTTTCGACTGGGGGATGCCAATCGCCGTGGAGGGTTCAAAATATAGCTTTTGTGGCTGCCCAAAAGAAGTAAAAAAGCTCCATTGAAAAATAAAAAACAAAAGTAAAACCTGTCTCATTCAGCAAATACTAACTTTAAAATTGGGGTCGAGCCCGCTTTAACACTGAATTGGACGTCATCTTATTAAAAACCATGCATGAAATGCAAATTCTTTTTAAATAAAGACAGATTCAGTGGGTTGCTTACTCCACAATTCTTAATCGGGCGTAGTTCAGAAGTATCTTTTTCTCGCCATTATTCTGGAATTGAATATAGGCCATGGGGTTATGAGAAGATCCTTCAATCTTTAAGATTTTCCCATAGCCAAACTTTTGATGTTCAACGTTTTGCCCAGCAGCCAGTTCCGATACTTTGTTGGGCGCAAAGTCTGCTGAAGGTGTGTGTTCGATGGTAGTATTTTGAGATTTTGGAACGATATAAGCCGGGGGAGCTTCTTTTTTACCGGGTGGTGGCCCATAGCGTTTTTCGGCACGGTCTGTTTCCTTCTTACGCGATCCGGCTCCCCAGCCACCGCTCATCCGGTCAAAAGCCGAAACAGCCGATCCATTACCCGATGCCATCCGGGTGCCGCCGCTGGGATACGACTGATCTATATAAGCATCGGGCAGTTCATCAAGAAAACGGCTGGGTTCGTTTTGTACCAGGGTGCCAAATTTGTATCGGGTATTGGCATAACTGATCCACAACCGGCTCTTTGCCCTTGTAATTACTACATAAAAAAGCCTTCTTTCTTCTTCCAGTTCTTCCCGGGTGTTGATCGCCATGGCATTCGGAAACAACATTTCTTCGAGGCCAGCGGCAAAAACACAGGTAAACTCCAGGCCTTTAGCAGCGTGGATCGTCATTAGTTTTACCGTGTCCGCATTGGGGTCTTTTTCATCAGCATCTGTGAGCAGCGTAATTTGTTGCAGGTAGGCTCCCAGGCTTTTATCTATTAATTCTCCTTCTTCGTTGTCGGGGCTCTCTACCCATTCTTTTATGGAGTTGAGCAGTTCCTGAATATTTTCGTAACGGGTTAGCCCTTCTGTGCTTTTATCGTTGAAAAGCTCTTTCACCAACCCGGTATGCTTCCCCACATGAAACGCCACATCATAGGCATTGTGTTTTTCAAGCATGCTGGTAAAGCTCTTAATCATGGTTACAAACTCGCTGATGGCCTCAACGGTGCCCGAGCGAAAACCTAAACGATGGGCAATTTGTAAGGTTTCCCACATGGTTTTATTCTGTGAATTTGCAAACAGAATAATTTTGTCCATCGTGGTTTTGCCAATGCCCCGTGCAGGATAATTAATGATTCGTTTCAGAGCTTCTTCATCGCGCGGATTGATAATTAGTCGCAAATAAGCCACCAAGTCTTTGATTTCTTTGCGTTGATAAAAACTAATACCCCCATAAATGGTGTAGGGGATGCTCATGCGGCGTAAAGCTTCTTCAAAAGCACGGCTTTGTGCGTTGGTTCGATAAAGAATTGCAAAATCTTTATTAGGGTAATGGTTGCGTAATCTTTGTTCCTGAATGGTATCTGCCACAAATCTTCCTTCATCGTTATCAGTCATCGTGCGTACAATCTGGATCTTCTCCCCCTCGGTATTTTTTGTAAAAAGCACTTTGGGAATCTGTTCTTTATTGTTAGAAATCACTTCATTGGCAATATGAATGATGTTCTGGGTGCTCCGGTAGTTTTGTTCCAGCTTTACCACTTTTACATTGTCATAGTCCTTTTGAAATTGCAAAATGTTCTGAATGGTAGCCCCCCGAAAGCTGTAGATGCTTTGGGCATCATCGCCAACCACACACACGTTCTCGTGCATGGCGCCTAAAAGTTTAATAATTTCATACTGGGCGGGGTTGGTATCCTGATATTCGTCTATTAAGATGTATTGGAACTTATGCTGATATTTGCTTAGTGATTCGGGGAAGTTTTTTAGAAGTTCATAAAATTTCAGCAACAGATCATCAAAATCCATAGCACCATTTTTAAAACAGCGATCGCAGTAAGCTCTAAAAATTTTGGCAATAGCCGGGCGGTGGCTTCGTATGTCTTCCTGCTGCAAATAAAAGTCGTTTGCGTATTCGGCGGGGGTTACTAAGGCATTTTTTGCGGCCGAAATACGGTTATAAACGGTGGAGGCTTTGTAAAGTTTCTCGTCTAAATGCATTTCACTAATCACTGCTTTTACCACACTTTTTGCATCGTCGGTGTCATAAATAGAAAAGTAGCCAGGATACCCCAATTTAGGTGCCTCTGCTCTCAGTATCCGAGCAAAAACGCTGTGAAAAGTACCGATATAAAGATTTCGGGCTTCCTGATTTCCTAAAATCTGACCCACACGCTCTTTCATTTCCTTTGCAGCCTTATTGGTAAAGGTGAGGGCAAGAATGTTGAAAGCATCCACCCCATTGGCCATCAGGTGGGCAATGCGAGTGGTCAGTACCCGGGTTTTACCACTTCCGGCACCAGCAATAATCATCAAAGGCCCGTTTATATGCGAAACAGCTTCTTTTTGTCGTTCATTCAACCCGTTTAAATAATCCTGCATAGACCTGCAAGGTACGAACACTGACGTAAAGGCTGCCGAAGATTTTTTATTAATATTACCCTGCCTTTACCCAATCCTGAAAAGGTGGGTTGGCAAAATCGGGCATTTATGCGGGAGAAGAGTAAAAATTCAGGACGAAGTACCTTTCTTTTTTCTATAGTACTTTGTACACGAAACTATTTGCCAATTTTCAATGTGGTTCCGCATCATTGAAAAGCTCTATACCGGGGCTACAAGCCACTCAACGTAAGCCCAACAGTAAATGGCCTTAATTCTGGCCCGGCCACATCCTTTAATAGTTTGGTAATCTGGTAAGTAGCAAAAAGAGAAATTACACCGTAACCTACCCTTGCGGTACCCACTACTCTTGTGGTATTGAAATATCGTTTGCTGGCTTCTTTTGATTGATAATCATTCAGTTTTACGCCCGAATTGCTCATCAATTGGCGCCCCCGTACTCCTGCCTTGATCATGGTACCTACTTTTACACCCAATGCCATTTTAAAACTTTTTTCGCTACGCTCGGGGTTGCTGATGTACCTCAGTTCTATGGGTGCTTCTAAATAAGTAGTGGCTAATTTGGTCTTTTTAAAATAAGTGGTATCGGGGGCCCGGTTAAACCGCAGCGTCGTAGTTTGCCCTTTCAGATTGGGATAGCTTTTATCAAAAACGATGTGATCGGATCCTACGCCCAGGCCAATGGCCGCGCTAAACTGTGGGGTGGCTTTAAACGGAAAATCAAACATAAAATAAAAATTCACACTCCTGGAAAAACCTTTGGTCTGAATGCTGTCTGGCTGCCCTGTCCACATAGTATATCCCAACTGTGCCATGAAATGATCGTTCGAGCGGTTGGAAAGGATATATACTTTTTTGGGCTTTGCAGCAGGAATTCCCTCCTCTTTCAATTCAATAGTAGTCACTTTATCTGCACGATGCGTTGTATCGTCCTGTGCTTTAACCATTCCCGTTAAAGCAAAAAATAGAACAATGAAAAGTATTTTTTTCATAAACATGTTTAAACAGCGGCAAATATATTTGTCTTTGGGTTAAAAATTGGTTAATGCCTTAATAATCTGTCTAAATGCCAAAAAAAACAAGAAAAAAGCGCTATAAACCAAAAAAGCTGGGTATTCTGTCTGCTATACGGCAGGGCTTCCCAAACAAATAATTAGGAACAAAATAGTCTTGCATTAACAAAACTATGTTTATCTTGCACGCGTTAATCAAGCAATTATGGAGTATCAAAAATTAGTTGCCGTAAGCGGCCTATCGGGATTATTTGAGTTGGTAAATAGCAAAACAGACGGAGCGATTGTAAAATCGTTGGACGACAAGGTTACCCGTTTTGCATCCTCACGTAGCCATCAGTTCTCTCATCTGGAAAGCATCGAAATTTATACTATTGGCGATAATGTAAACTTAGTTGAAGTTTTTATTGCAATGGACAAAAACGAAAAAGAGCTCCCACCCGTAAAAGATGAAAAGGCCATCAGGGCGTATTTTAACGAAGTGTATCCCAACATGGACTTTGACAGAGTCTACACCAGTGATATGAAAAAAATGATTCGATGGTTCGAGATTTTAAAGAAAAATAACATTGAGTTGAACCTTCGGCAGGAAGACGAAGAAGAAGAGGGTGGAACAGAAGAAGTAGCCGCAGCAGCAACCGAAGAACCTGCTGTAAAAGAAGTAGCCTCCGAAACGGCGACCGCCGGTGCCAAAGAAAAAAAAGCTCCTGCCAAAAAGAAAGCAGCACCGGATAAAAAAGAAAAATAGGCCTGGAGTTGCAAATCAAAGTGTGTTTCTTGAAAAATTGTTAAAAAACACGTATATTTATAAATCATTTTGCAACAACCAACTTTTTTTAAGCCTGAGATCGAAACCTCGATAGGCGAACCCACGAAAACCGGAATATAATTTCTAATAAAACCAGCAAAGATGGAAAATCAAAATCAAACAAATCAGCCTGATATCACAAGTGGAAAAAATATTGCCATCATCGCCTACATCACACTTATTGGCCTGATCATTGCCTTTGTAATGAATAACGACAAAAAAGATGCTTTTGCTTCTTTTCATATCAGGCAAAGCTTAGGGCTGATGGTTGCAGGGCTGGCGCTGTCTGTTTTGAACGTAGTTCCTTTTTTAGGGTGGATCATTGCAGTATTCGGTTCCCTGTTTCTCCTTGTACTTTGGGTTATAGGCTTGATGAATGCGATAAACGGTAAAGAAACCCCGGTGCCTGTTCTTGGCGAATATTTTGCAAAATGGTTCGCTAGCGTTCAATAATATCTTCCACCATACAGGAAAAGCCCGAGAAGTTTGAAAGCCATAGGCAACTTTCAGACATGGACGTTCATCTGGTTGACAATCAGGATATTGTGGTTTTGTTTTCACATCGAGTTCTGAAAACTTCTCCTTCCTTTTCAACAAAAACGAATCGGCCTTTCAGGTGAAAAAACCCTTTTAAAACAAGAAACCACCAAAGTTTTTTTTAACAAAAGCCGATCCATCCCATGCGTAACGCAGATATTAAACCATTACCCCGAAGATATTTACCCGATGATTTTGTAGTTACAAACTGGGCTGCAATAGAGCCCTATTTGAAGGAGCTCTTAGAACGCCCAATCGGTAATTTGCAGGAACTCAGGCGGTGGATGACAGATAGTAGTGAATTGGAAGCCGTTCTCAGCGAAGACGCTTGCTGGCGTCAAATTCGAATGACCTGCGATACCGAAAATCAGAGTCTGTCAGAAGCTTTTCAGTTCTTTATGATGGAAATTCAGCCCAAAACACAACCCTACTTCGACCTGCTGAACCGGAAGCTGATAGAAAGCCCATTTGTAAATGAATTAAAAGAGCCCGAATTCTTCCCCTATCTAAGAAATAT
>JBDHYK010000056.1:0-15005 GCA_039811305.1 Niabella sp. | reverse complement strand
AATCCCTGTACACGATATTCTGACGTTTGGGAAAGTACGGGCAAGTTGGGCACAGGTGGGTAAAGATGCCAATGCGTATGCTACCAATACCTATGTAAACCCTCCGTACAATATAGGTTCCTATATTCTCGTGGGGAACCAGTGGGCGGCCGGCAATCCTATTTTGAAACCAGAAATTCAGGACTCCTGGGAGGTTGGGGGTGAATTGCGATTTTTGAATGGCCGTATCGGACTGGATTATACCTACTACCATAGCCAGACCAAGAACCAGATTGCACAACCTCGTCTGGCTCAGTCGGGTGGGTTTATTTTCAGTTCGCTGAACACGGGTTCTGTTATCAATAAAGGAATGGAGGTTATGCTAACCGGCAAGCCCATCGCACAAAGGGATTTTACCTGGGATATGACCCTGAACTTCTCCTATAATAAAGGCCGCTTAGGAAAGTTCCTCCCAGGGGTAGCCTATTTTTACCCAACCGATGCTCAGTTTGGAACTGTAAAATCAGCATCTATTCCTAATGATGGTTATTTTCTTGGTATGACAGGGCAACCCTACTTACGCGAACTGGATAAGGATGGAAAAGAAATTCCCAATGGACGTTACCAGGTAGATCCGACAACAGGTCTGTATAAATTGAATACGACCAACCCCGTTGTTGGAAATCGTGAGCCCGATTATATCGGTGGCTTTAATAATACATTTAATTACAAACAGCTTAGCCTTTCTTTCTTACTGGATATTCGTAAGGGGGGGGATGTGTTTAACGGTACGGAGTATTTTTTGGTGGTTAACGGATTAAGTAAGCAAACCTTACTGAATGACCGCCAGTCAGTTACTGTAACCGGTGTGAACAGCGTAACCAAAGAAGAGTTCAATCAGACTTATGACGCCAGTCAGTCCTATACAATTGGTAGTACTACGTATGCCGGCACTAATATGATCCAGCGCTATTGGGCCAATTATGCAGCAAATTCTTATAATTTTATTACCTCAGTGAACTGGTTAAAACTGCGTTCCCTTTCGCTTACTTATGATTTTGGATCTATGATAAAAAATAAAAAAGTGATCAAAGGGCTATCAGCCACAGCAGTAGGAACCAATTTATTTACCTGGACCAACTATGTAGGGATGGATCCTGAAGTAAGTGCTGCGGGTGGAACCGGTGGCTCAGGCTCCACAGGTATTGATTATTTGGGAGTACCTGCGGTTGCAAGCTTCACGTTTGGTATCAACGTTACATTCTAATTTTTGATGTAACCAAGTGTAACTATTAAAAACTAAAAATAAATTACGCATGAAAAATTTGAAATATATTTTAATCGCTTTTGTGCTGGTAATAAGTCTGGCTTCGTGTAAAAAGTGGTTAGATGTGAATACCGATATAGATAACCCGAACAACCAGAGCGTTTTAGTTCAAAACAGACTTCCCTGGATTGAACATTTTTACATGTATTCTTCAGGTGTGGCCAATTACCGTTCTGCCTGCCAGGCAGGTGTTTTTTACGCTGTTGCAGCCGCTCAAAACACCTTCAGTACCACCTGGCAATGTTCTAATGCCAATTCCACAACTCCCTATCAAACCTGGTTTGTAGCCGTTTCTTCTAACGTAGTAGATATGTATAATTCTGCAAAAAAACAGGGAGCCTATCATTACATGGCCGCAGCCAATGTATATCACGCTTTGGGGTTCATGCAAATGTTGGATCTTTATGGAGAAATGCCCTATAAAGATGCGGCTACCGGAAATCCCAGTCCTAAACCCGATGATGGAAAAACTATTTACTATGGGTGTATGGATAAATTGAATGAAGCCATCAGCCTGTTCGGTAAAACACAGGAAACGGGAGCGCCATCCTTAGCCATTGGCGACTATGTGAACAAAGGCGATGTGAGCAAATGGATAAAGCTCTGTTGGGGGCTAAAGGCTCGTTACATGTTGAAGCTGTCAAAGAAGGCGGATTTATATAACGCAGATTCTATTTTGTACTGCCTCTCCCAGGGACCACAGTCGAATGCAGACAATACAGTAGTTCCCTGCTATAATAACAGTACCGTAACAGATTATTTGCTGGGCGACCCTGTGGTAACCAATGGCAACTTTAACTATGCAGCTTATGGTAGCAACCAGCGCCTTTCGCAATACTACGTCAATATGTTAACGAACTTGCGCAGTTCTGGTGTAACGGATCCCAGAATGACCAAAATTGTTCCGGCGTCTATGGCAAACGTAAAATTAGATGCCAGTGGTAAGGTAAGTTCTTTTACATGGAATCGTGCGAAAGGGGTGGACTCCTATGGGCCGGCAACCCGTTTGCAGAAAGTGGGTGCCAACTCTATACAGTTACAGACCTATGCTGATGTTAATAAGACCGTTAAATATACCATTGCAAATGCATCAGACCGTACTGATTTTATTGCCGCTATAACCGCTGCCGGAAAAACTTTTATAACCAGTGGTAATGATGTAACAGTTACCTATCCAGCGGGATCTATTTATATTAATAATACAAATTACCTGGTTGCTGGTGATACTGCGTATGTAAATTTGCGCAGCAGTGCAGTTGCTACATCGGGTAACCCCAATCAACCCGCCACAAACGTTTGCTGGTACCCATCCATCGCCGCTTTCAATGCCGGTGTAGTGGGTTCCACAGGGTCTTTTCAGATTCGTCCCATTTCAGACCAGGAAATGTTGACTTATCATGAAATGTGCTTTATAAAAGCTGAAGTATATATGCGTAAGGCGGATGCTGCCAATGCACTTACAGCCTATAAGGCAGGTATTGAAGCGCATATCAACATGATGCAAGCAAAATTATCTGAATGGCAGGCAGGAGGTTATACCGCAACAAACCCTGATATGGCTCCAATGGATCAGGCTGTGATCAATAGTTATCTTGCCAGTGGAGCCGTTTGTCAGACTGCGGGCGCACTAACCTTGTCAGATATTATGTTGCAAAAATATATAGCAATGGGTTGTAGTATAGAGAATTATAACGATATGCGGCGTCTTAATTTTAGTGCCGGAAATATTGGCAGCTTCGGTATCGTTTATCCAGGCTATCAACGGGGCCCACTTTTCACCGGGTCGGCTCAATTGACAGGCAGTTCCCCGTCTGATGTTAGATACTGGATGCGCCGTTGGGCACTGCCACCTGTTTATGAAATCCAATACAACTCGATCAATACACTGGCTTTAAATGCACATGCCGCAGATCCCAATATTTGGAGCATGCCTGTTTGGTGGGATTGTGAAACAGATGCCCAATACTTTGACTATCTGAAATAAAAAATGATCGGAAGGCGTTTGCCCGTGTAGATGACGTTTGTTTTTTCTGAAATCATTTAAATGAGAGTTGGGGGTTACTACCTCCGGCTTTCATTTTTTATTTAAAGAAATGAGCCATCCTTCACTAACGAATACCAAGAAATTCGGATTGAGATGCGATGCCGGCAAGGCAGAACAGACACTCTGAATCGCCTTTTTCCGATACCCAATCCAACGAGTGGCTGGGATCGTCAACAAAGGCAAAACCTGGAAAGTGAAAGGGGGAGAAGTGATTTCTAATAAAGGCGCATGGGATCACAAGCCCTTTTTGGTAAAGTTGGAATTGCAAAAAGCCGGTGGAAACTGTGTGAAAAAATACACGAAGTCGTGTCGACCCGACAAGGATGGCAGGTGATATAAACTCAACAGTGAAGCCTAACAAGTTCGGAAAATTCTATTCTTGCGTACAAACTATTCGGATCAGGGTAGAGCCTCACCAGTTTGGAGCATAGCTGATCTTGCTATATATGAAACCGTTTGGCTTTTGGGATCAGGTCGGTCAATTCACTGATTTTTACAAGACGTTTTTCCTGAATACTTTTTCTGGCGGCGATTCCAATGAGAATGGACATGGCACCATCTCGGGTATCGGCCATAACATGGTAAGGATTATCCTGGGTGTCGGTAAAAATTCTCTTTAGCATTCGGATATCGCCTCCACCATGCCCCCCTCTTATTTTGGGCGTGCGATACACTTCAATGTCTTTTTTAAAATTATCCATTGCTAATACTTCGTGGTACTCTCCTGCTTCGGCTGCATCGGAGCTGCTCATTTCGGTAGCGTGGCGTTGCGCCTGGTCCACATTTACCTGTTGCAAATAGGGGATGTCTTCCCACGCTTCTATGCGGCCTTTTTTTCCGTTAAAGGCTATTTGCCAGCCTTCATAAGGCGAGTAGGTAGTAAGTGAATAGTTTACAATAACACCATTAGCGTATTTTATCTGTGCCGACATTTTATCGTATATGTCAATGTCGTTGTTCCATACACAACCGTCCCGAATATATCCATCGTGGTGTTCGTTGGCAACATACAAATCCATGTATCGCTTATTTTTTGTAATGTCATAAAAGAATTCGCAACGGGACGCGTGTACGCAGCCCCTGCATTTAGTACCTCTGAAAGCGTTGTTTTTTCCATAAAACTCCAAGGCGCCATAGGCCATAACCTCCACCGGCTCACTATTCAGCCACCAATTGAGTAAATCAAAATGGTGCGTAGCCTTATGTACCCAAAGTGAGCCACTTTTTGCCATTTTCCTGTGCCAGCGTCTGAAATAATCGGCACCATGATAGGTGTTGAGATACCAATTAAAATCAACTGATACAATATCACCTACGCGGTGTTTTGCCAGCACTTCTTTTATTTGCATGGCATGTACGCTATGTCGGTAATTGAAGGTAACGATTACCTTTTTGCCGCTGCGTTTTTCAGCAGCTAATATTTTCCGACATTTAATTTCATCAGTAGTCATCGGTTTTTCTGTAATGACATTGAACCCGGCGTTCAGAGATTTTACAATCATTTCATCATGGGTAGCATCCACCGAAGTAACAATCACAAAATCAGTTTTAATGTTACTCAACAGGGCATCTATATTATTAAATGTAGGACAGGTAGTATTTAAAAGATTCTGCGCAAACCGTAACCGACCCGGATTGGTATCACAGAGCCCTGTGAACTCAATCAGATCGGTAAAATTATCTCGAAGCGTTGTTCCCCACAGGCTTAGTCCCCGGCTGCCGGTGCCAACCAGGGCTACTCTAATTTTTTTATTGTTGCTTTGTGCAAAGCCGGATATTGGATTTAATAGAAGTGCTGCTCCGGCAGCAGCGGAATATTTTACAAATTTACGACGTTGCATGGCAAACAATTTTAAGGGGTTACGTAATGGCAATCGTAACAAACTTACTTAAAAATTATTTGACAATGCACAAAACTGTTTGTGTTTTTTTCAAACTAACCCGTGTACTCTCCATAAATTTCGGCTAGGGCGCCAGCAATTTCACCCAATGTACATTTTTCTTCTACTGCTGCCAGTACGGTAGGCATCAGATTTTCGGTTCCGGTAGCCTTGCTTTTAAGTTCAGAAATCAGGGCATTGCAATTTTCCTGGTTCCGATTATTGCGTAAAGTTTGCAGTTTTTGAATTTGGACTTCCCGAATGGAGTCGTCCACTTTTAAAATAGGCGTGTCTTGTTGTTCTGTTATCTGAAATTTATTTACCCCCACAATGATTTTTTCAGCGTTTTCAATTTTTCGTTGGTAATCGTAAGCACTGCGGGCAATTTCGTCCTGAATAAACCCTTCTTCGGTAGCGGTAACACTGCCGCCCATAGCATCTATTTTATCAATTAGTTTTGTTGCTTTTTCTTCAATTTCGGCGGTTAGGGCTTCCACATAGTAAGAGCCTGCCAGCGGATCTACGGTGTCGGGCACTCCACTTTCAAAAGCTACAATTTGTTGGGTGCGCAAAGCAATTCTTGCTGAGTCTTCGGTGGGAAGGCTTAAGGCTTCATCAAAGCTATTTGTATGCAACGATTGCGTGCCACCTAGTACGGCTGCCATTGTTTGAACAGTTACCCGGGCGATATTGTTTTGGGGTTGTTGAGCGGTTAAGGTGCTGCCCCCAGTTTGCGTGTGAAATCTCAACATCAATGCTTTTGGATCCGTTGCGCCTAATTCCTTCATCATTTTCGCCCACATACGGCGTGCAGCACGGAATTTGGCTACCTCTTCAAATAAATTATTGTGGGCATTAAAAAAGAAGGAGAGTCTTTTCCCAAATACGTTAATGTCCAATCCTTTTTCCAACGCAGCTTTTACATAAGCTTTACCATTACTCAGGGTGAAAGCAATTTCCTGCACGGCTGTACTGCCTGCTTCTCGAATATGATAGCCGCTAATAGAGATGGTGTTCCATTTGGGGAGCTCCTGGGAGCACCATTCAAAAATATCAGTAATAATGCGCATGGAGGGCTTGGGTGGGAAACGATAGGTGCCCCGGGCGGCATATTCTTTTAAAATGTCGTTTTGTATGGTTCCTGAAAGCTTTTTTAAATCTGCTCCCTGTTTTTTTGCTTGCGCCACATACATCGAAAGAAGAACAAATGCTGTTGCATTAATGGTCATGCTGGTAGAAACCTCTTCTAAATGGATCTTATTAAAAAGAATGCCCAGGTCGTCCATACTGTCAATGGCTACACCCACTTTTCCCACCTCCCCGTCTGCTAAGTTGTGATCACTGTCGTAGCCGATTTGTGTGGGCAAGTCAAAGGCCACACTCAGCCCCATTACACCTTGTGATAAAAGGTAGTGGTAGCGTTTGTTGCTTTCTTCGGCGGTGCTAAACCCGGCGTATTGACGCATGGTCCATAATCTACCGCGGTACATATCTTTTTGCACACCTCGTGTGAAAGGATATTCGCCCGATTTTTCACTCAGCATATCCTGCGTTGGTAAGTCAGCAGCAGTATAGAGTGGTTTTACTTCGATATTACTGTCGGTAATAATTTTTTTTTCTTCCATATAGTGGCGTTTAATTGCACCGCAAAATTAAGTGGAAAAACGGTTGGGAAACAGTCGGACTACCTTTACCTGATATAAATCATTTATTAGACCTGTTAGGTCAATATCCAGCAGCTCCGTCATCTCCCCGAATATCGGCTACAGCCTCGAATTTTCCATTGTTCAGCACTTTTATTACTTCCGTTCGGCTGTAAGCACCCCTTGAATGCAATTTGTAACCAATTTGCTTTAAGGCAAGTATCGTGTTTTGATCAAAACCTTGTTCTACGTCAATACGATCGGGGAGCCATTGATGATGAAATTTGGGTAGATTAACGGCATCCGTAGTATTCATGCCAAAGTCAATGATATTGACAATTGTTTGAAATACAGAAGTTGGGATCGTGGTGCCACCCGGGGTACCCACCACAAGAAAAGGCTGGTTGTTTTTCATCACAAGGGTAGGCGTCATAGAGCTCAACATTCTTTTTCCCGGTTCAATTGCATTGGCCTTACCTCCCACAGCTCCATATATATTGGGCGAACCTGGTTTAACGCTGAAATCGTCCATTTCATTATTCAACAGAAAACCGGCACCTGCCACTACGGTCCTGCTTCCATATCCGCCATTTAAAGTGGTGGTAACCGACACGGCATTTCCTTCTTTATCTATTACGCTCAAATGAGTGGTTTCTTCACTCTCATAACCCGGCACAAGTCCTTCTTTTGTTATTTTACTGTTTCCAGCAATTCCCGGCAGATAATCGCTCATTCGATTTTTAAGATAGGTTTCGCTTCGCAATTCATCTACCGGCACCTTAAAAAAATCAGCATCACCCATATACCGTGCCCGGTCTGCATAGGCTCGTCGTTCTGCCTCCGTCATAAGCTGAATGGAAGCTTCTGTATGAAAACCCATAGCACCCAGATGGTAGGGTTCTACCATTTTTAACATCTGGTTTAGCAGCAGACCACCACTACTGGGCATGGGCATGCTAATAATCTGATAGCCCCGATAGGTGAAACTGAGCGGCTCGCGATATTTTGCACGATAGCTTTTCAGGTCTTCCAAAGAGATAAGGCCTTTCGCACGTTGCATTTCTTCAACAAGAAGCCGGGCAGTTGCTCCTTCGTAAAAACCTCCGGCACCCTTCGTTTGAATGCGTTTAAGGGTTTTGGCCAGGTCTTTTTGTATTAGTGTGTCGCCAGCGCGCCAAGGAGCAGTTCGAACAAATGCCGGTGTCAAAGTATTCAGTTTGATAAAATCATCTCTTGTGGCATTTAAGGACCGGGCTTCTCTTTCTGTAAGTACGAATCCTTTTTCTGCCAACTCTATTGCGGGCTGAATAAGTATTTTCATGGGCAGTCGGGCATATTGTAAGGAAGCAAACAGACCTGCCACAGTGCCAGGGACACCGGCAGCCAGCGGGCCGTTAAGGCTTTTTTCGGCAATGGCGTTGCCATTTGCATCCAGGTACATATCCCTGGAGGCTGCCTTGGGTGCTGTTTCTCGATAGTCTAAGGCCAGCCGTTTGCCGTTTTTCAACTGTGCAACCATAAAACCACCTCCCCCTATATTGCCTGCTCCCGGGTACACCACGGCCAGTGCCCATTGTGTGGCAATAGCGGCATCTATGGCGTTTCCGCCTTTCTTTAGCATTTCGACCCCCACACTGCTGGCAAGGGGATGAGCAGAAACCACAGCGCCATTAATCGCTTCCACTCGTTTTTCGATACTGTAGTTGTAAGCGTTTACAACAGGGGCAATAGGCAGATGCTGTAGTGAATTGCAAGAAACAAACAGGAGTACAACAATTAAAAAAGGACCGATTTTCATGCAGGCAAGATAAATCTTTTTAAAATGAGGACGCACAAAATTCGTTCTAAAGCCCACACGAGGCTGGAATCTGGTAAAAAGGTTGTGCATTAAGGAGCAACCCATATTAGCAAGGCGCAGCGGGGAGAAGCCCTACTTCTGATACTGCATGAGTTGTTGCAAAACTAACGGAGAGAGTGGTTTTCTCACAAGGGAAACAATTTCGGGATTTTGTTCTATCCAACGCATATCGTTTTCGTCATCTGTGGAAGAAAGAATCGCCAGAACACATTTCTCCCGAAACCATGCGGGTAATTGGGTATAATGTTCCACAAATTCAAATCCATTCATCTCGGGCATTTGAATATCTAACAGAATCAAACCCGGTAGTTTTTCAGGGCTGCTCAGGCTTTCAGCTAAATAGGCTAAGGCTGCTCTGCCTGAAGAAAGAGCAAGTACTTCATCAAACAAACCACTATGATCGGCAATCTTTGTATTGATTTTTAAATCAAAAGGACTGTCATCAATTAACAATAAAATCTTGTTCCTGTTATAATCCGGGTGCATCCTTGTTTTTTTTGTAAGCTTACATGCTCAAAGTCTCCTTTTTGTATTGATTTGGGATATTTATTGTAAATGTACTACCCTTATTAATTTCAGACTCTAATAAGATGGTTCCGCTTAATTTTGATAGCGCTTCGTTTGCAATGAATAGTCCCAGGCCAATACCTTGTTGGTTGTTGTTACGGTAAAATTGTTCAAAAATATTTTTTTTGTCTTCTGGAAGAATACCCACGCCATTGTCTCGAATTCGAATGATAGCTTGTTCTTCATTAACTGTAACGGCAATGGCAACCGTTTTATTGTTTTCTTCGGGGTTTTGATATTTCAGGGCGTTTGAAATAAAATTGCTTAGTATGATTTCAATTCGAAACGCATCGCCCACAAATTTTACGGGTTGCGCAACGTTTATTGTTACTCGAATTTCGTTTGATACCTGAAGTGCAGTTTTATGCAAGGAGATTAGCTTTTCTACCAGGGATTTAAAGTCAATTTCTTCGGTGGTAATCATTTGCCGGTTTGCTTTATAGTAGTGAAGCATGGATGAAAGATTTCTATCGAGCCGGATGCAACATTCTTCCATCATGTGCCAATACTCTGAGCAGGAAGACTTTGTTTCAAAAAGTCCTTCCAATTTTGTTAGGTTGATGATTCCAAGGGCCGAAGCAACGGGTGCTCTCAGTTCATGTGAAATACTATATATAAATCGGTTTAAATTATCATTTGCTTTCTGCAGTTCTCCTATCTTAGTTTTGAGTTCTGTTTTGGCTAGATAATAATCGTAGGCATTACTTATACAGGTTTCGAGCTCCAACTCGCTCCAGGGCTTGGTGAGGTAGCGAAAAATATGTCCCTGGTTTACAGCGTCTGCAAGAATATTTATATCGGAATATCCTGTCAACAATATTCTTACAGGATCGGGATACAGGTCTTTTATTTGTTTAAAGAGTTCAACTCCTGAAGTTTTTGGCATTCGCTGGTCGGAAATGATAACGTGTATGGCTTCCCTGCTTAAAACCTCGATAGCTTCCTCGGCCGATAAAGCGGTAGATACCTGGTAGTTTCTCCTAAAACCGGCTTTGAAAGAATTGAGATTTTCTTTTTCATCATCAACATAAAGTATCTTAACGTCATTCATAAATGGTAAAAATTAATTTTTGAGGTGCAGAGGGATAGATATTATAAACTCGGTACCCAGGCCCGCAGTAGAAATAACACGGATGGATCCCTGATGGCTGTCCACGATGCTTTTTACAATAGACATTCCCAGGCCGGTACCCTCGCCAACCTCTTTTGTAGTAAAGAAAGGTTCAAAAATCTTTTCTTTTATCTCTTCCGGCATTCCTAATCCATTGTCTTTTATGGATATAGTCACACAACCTTCACCCTCGCGGGTTTTTATAGTAAGAGTCTTCTTCTCAGTGGATGAAAACTCTTTCCCTTTGAATGATTGAGCTCCATTCGTAATGATATTCATAAAAACCTGATTCATTTTTCCCGGTTCACATTCGACAAGCGGCAGTGTGCCTAATTCTTTTTTTAATACCATATCCCTTGGGAATGTGTTTCTTACAAGAATAATGGTTGACTCAATTCCTTCATTCAGATTCACATATTTCATGTAAGACTGATCTATGCGGGTAAAATTCTTCAGGTTGCTCACAATTGCCGCCGTTCTTGAGGCCCCTTCCCGTATGCCTTGCAGAAGTGTGCGTATTTCGTTGTGAAGGAATTTTATATCCACTTTTTGCTTAAATGATTCGATGATTTTTAGCTGGGGTACAATATCTGTGCTCGTGTCTAATTTTTCGTATTGATCAATTACCTGAAAAAGCTCCTCAATATCTAAATCCAAGGGCTTAATATTGGCTGCCACAAAGTTGATGGGGTTATTAATTTCGTGAGCAATGCCTGCCGTTAACTGTCCCAATGCCACCATCTTTTCGTTATCAACCAGTTTTATCTGGGCTTCCTGTAGCTCCTGGTTCGCGCGTTGTAATTCTATGGTTCTATCGAGCACTTTTTTCTCAAGTTCGATATTGTGCTCCCAAACCAAACGTCCGTTTTCTTTAACAGCCTCTTCCTGTTCCCTCCGGTAGATATTGATTTTGTCGGCTAAAGCAAAGGATAGTAATGTAATTTGCAAACCGGAGCCAATTTCCAATATATTAGAAGTAAAAAGGTTGTAGGGCACAATATTCCAACTCCTTAATACAAAGACAATAACCGCCAGCAAGAACACGGAAAATGCCCATAGGAAAAACTGTGCCGGGCGATACCCCTTGCGTTTTACATCAATAGCGGCAACGATAATTAAAATAGCACCAGATGCCGCAAAAATATTGATTAAGTTAAATGCATAAAAGCTGCTAACCAAAAAATGTACTGGAATGCACAGCAGATATAATACAATCATCAGATTGATGATCTGGTTAATTTTCGGACTTAGGGTAGGGGTTCGCAAAAAAACCTTAGCATACACTCCTGTTACCAAACCCGAAGCTATGCCGGCAATATTATAGCCGTTTATTAACCACCAGGTATTGTTGGGCCAAAAATATTTGTTAGCAAAACCATTTAATACTAATTGTGTAAGCCCAATAATAGCGATGTAAGCAATATAAAGATAATCACTTCGTTCCTTATTAATAGCAAAAAGGATAAATACGTGGTATAAAAACATGATGAGGATGACCCCGAAAAAAATACCAATTCTTAAAAACTCGTTGCTACCCTGTTCTGCAAAATGCATCCCGTTGCTTAAAAAAAGTGGCATAAACAAAGGTGTATCTGAGCTGAAACGGACAAAAAGGGTAGCAGTATCTTTTCTGTTCACAAAAAAAGGGTACACAAAGTTCAAAGACCCCTGATAGGAGCGGTTTGTAAAACCGTTCACCCTGCCTACATCGAGTTGGTTAGAAATAGTTCCATTATGTGAAGTAAAAAATGTGACCTTAGAGAGATTTGAATTTCTTACTTCCAAATATAACGAGTCGTCATCGGAATCATTCACTACCCTAATTTTTAACCAAAATACAGCAGAGGAATTTCTAAAATTAGCTTTTTGGGTTTCAAAGCGTTGATTGTTGATGTCGTCTATGTTTAAGGTTCCGCTTTCGTCTTTCAATACACCCACTGATGTTATCTCTACACTTCCATCTTGATACTGCACAAGGGGGATCTCCTGCAGGGTTGCAAAGGCAGGAACTGAGAAAAGAAGGAATAATATTCTAATTGTCCAATGCAGCATATCATTAGGGTAGGGGAGGTTCCCATCCTTGAATTTTTATATTATACTCAACCTGAAACGAACCTTTAGGGCCTTTTTCTTCGTAAACACAATTCGTATTATCTTTTAAAAAAAGTATCTTTTCTGCCACTTTTTTATCGGCATACTGAAGATCATGAATGTCGTTGAGACGCATGACTGTAGCTATAAAATTATCTTTAGGGTAGTAAAACGTTCCGTTATTTCCTAAAGAGGTTACAATTTGTGTGCCCATAGCGCGCGATACCCTTACTGTACTGGGGGCACATAAAACAAAAATACTTTTAATGTCAATCTGGTAGGAGATGGCAACCGCGACTAAGGACAGAATATAGCTTCCGATACCCATGCCGGCCACTTCCTTGGAGTTCCAAAGCCCACAAACCTCCGAAGTACCCCCGTTTTTAAACTCATACTGTACTACCTCGCGAATCCGGGGGTCGTATTTGGTAAGTGCGGCTTCAATAGGTAACGAATACTCTTTGCTAACCACCTGTAATCTAGCGCCACCGTAAATTGTGTGGGTTTCACTGTCTTCTGCAACAATTACAATGCAATGTGGGTCGTGAATCCATTCGTTGTTGTCGGAAGTTATTTTGATAATCCCATAATAGATTTCAAGAATTTTCCGATGACCGGCAACAAATTTCTCGCAAGCTTCGGGGTCCTCTGGCGCTTTAAAAGCTCTCACTCGAATCATAGTATAAAATGCGTGTTGATTATTGAACCAGACTGTTCAAATCTATGAAATACCTTCCAGAACCCGTTATCTTTCCCAAAACTATTCGCCTACATACATCCGTAACCAAGGCCCCTCCCAAATTTACTGCTGAGGCAATTTGTGGCCAGGCAATAATCGTTTTGTTCATTTCAGATAAAGATAGCTTCATTTCGTTAGAGATATTTTCAAAACCAATGATTTTTGCCAAAATTCCGAATTTTTCTTCGGCCGAGAGTGTTGCCAGCCGATTCATTAACGCTTCGAAGCCAAAATTTTCCAATTCGGGTATGTTTCCATGAAAAATACCTCTTTCTTTTTCTAAATCAAAACGCTCTATGTCCAACATTCCCTTGTCGTTAGTGTCCATCACTACCGGAATACCTAATTCCTTTGCTTTTATCCTGCTTAGTATTTTTATCTGAATACTGTCACATTCCTCTGCCAGTACATCAATTTTTCCATCCTGGGTTAAAAATTCTTCAATATTGGTTTCAGTAATTCCGTCAAGCCAGCATTTTATATTGATAAAAGGATCTATTTCTGCGATCCTTCTGGCGGCTACTACAACTTTTGGTGCGCCCAAGTCGTGCACCCCCACGGCTAACCTGTTCAGATTGCTTAATTCAATCGTATCGAAATCAGCCAACCGCATTTCGCCACAAATCCGTTCTGTAGCCATGGTTACGGCAATTGACTGACCCACCGAGAGCCCGATGATACCAATTCTCTTTTTCCTCAATAGCTTTTGTTCTTCCTGGGATATTTTATAAATATTTCGGTTGGTTCTGATGGTAACAAACTCCTCTTCATCAACCAAGTGAATTAACTTTTGCGACCAGGGATAATAAACCCATACGCCATACTCATCGAGAGGGGTAGTACCCAGATGCTCTGCGATTTTCTCTTCCATTTCTCCAGCACTTAGCTTTTCTCCAGGATGCTTGATTTTAATCAATTCAGCGATTTGATTCTGGATCGTGTCAAAAATCTGAATCGGAGAGGTTGTCATTAATTCTTTCAAGCCCAGGGCATCCTCATTTTTACTGAAATTGTAAATGACCGGCCGGTAGATTGAATTAAAATTAGTTTTTTTTGATAAAAAAGTACTAATTTCCATAAATGATTTTTTTTAACTTGCAATAAAAGTGCTATAAAACAAAAAAAAAGTATTCTGATCTTATGAGCAGCGTGGAAATATACTCAAATATACTATATGTTGATGATGAAATTCACAATTTAAATGCATTTCGGGCAAGTTTTAGACGAATTTATAATATTTTCACGGCTTTAGATGCTCAGGAAGCACGAAAAATACTGCAAGAAACTCAAATTCATGTAATTATCACCGATCAGAGGATGCCAAAAACAACTGGCATTGAGTTCTTAGAATCCATTATACCCTTGTACCCCGATCCTCCCCGAATCTTACTCACAGGCTATGCGGATATAGACGCTGTAATTGATGCCATTAATAAAGGAAGTGTATTTCGGTATCTGCAAAAGCCCTGGAAAGAAGCAGAATTGCAACAGGTAATTAATAGTGCCCTGGAATTGTATGCCCTCAACCGGGCAAAACAAGAACTAACCGAAAATTTAATTGTAACCAACGAACAAATGGAGTTCATTTTACGGCAGAACCTTTTGTCCTGACGAACTGAACAACTTTAAGACCATTTGTTTAGGGTGACGAACACTCTTTCAGCATGAAGAATCGCCTAAGGAAATGAGAGTTCTGGTAGCACCGACCAATAAAACATAACGATGCGCCGTCTTTCGTCATTGTCTTTATAATCTTTTATGGTTGT
>JBDHYK010000055.1:0-15196 GCA_039811305.1 Niabella sp. | reverse complement strand
GGAAGTGAAATCAACCTTAGCCTGCAAACCATCGAAAATCAAATAATGCGGAATAATCGGATGCAAGTAGAAACGGAGTTTGTGGATTTAGGACACAGGAAGTGGCAGATGAAGTTATAAGAAGTATGAAAGATGAAATTGCTACTTAAATCTTTCTTTGTAGGCTGTTGGTGTTTCGTTTGTAATTTTTTTAAAGGCTGTCGAAAAATAGGATGGCGTTGAGAAGCCGGTTTTATATGCAATTTCAGAAACGGACAAATCTTCGTTTTGAAGATAATGCTTTGCACG
Organism: Niabella sp.; assembly: GCA_039811305.1. Classification (GTDB taxonomy): domain Bacteria; phylum Bacteroidota; class Bacteroidia; order Chitinophagales; family Chitinophagaceae; genus Niabella. The sequence continues at coordinate 14,908 of JBDHYK010000055.1, read as the reverse complement.
TTGCATACGCATTTTTAAAATATAATCGTTTATGCTAATATCTAATGCAATCTTAGCCTTACGATATAGTTGAATTTTTGACATACTCATTTCACGGCATATATCATCAATTGAAAAGTCTTCGTTAGAGATGTTTTTTTCAATGATTGCACTAAGCGTTTTAAGGAAAACTTTGTCTGATTTTTTCGCTGTACCTCCGGTAATTTCTTTTGGAATTTCCGCAGTAAAATGATCTTTTAATTTTGTCCTGTTCTCTAACAAGCTGAGCATTGTTTCTTCTACAATTTCTATATTAAATGGTTTGGTGATGTAAGCATCTGCTTTAGCTTTTATCCCCTCCAGTTTACTTTCCTCACTTGTTTTGGCAGTTAATAATATTACAGGAATATGTTCGGTACGAATGTCATTTTTTAAATAGCGCGTTAATTCAATACCGTCTTTTTTAGGTAAAACAACATCGCAAATAATAATATCAGGCATGTTTTCAAATACCATTATAATGCCTTCGGCGCCATCATGCGCTGTTAATATATTATAGGAGTGGACAAAACGTTGTGATAGAAAATCACGTAAGTCTTCATTATCTTCTATAATCAATAATGTATGCTCCTTTAGTTTTGCATCTTGCTGCTCATCAAAATTTTTCTTTTTTCGATTTTCTCTTTCCGAAAATCCGTCAATCCAATCTGCAGACCTGCTTTTGTATTGATCATGGGTGCTATTCAAAAAATCAGGGTTAAAATGCTCTTTCGAAAGTTGCAGCCTTATAGTAAATGTTGAGCCTTTATGTTTCTCGCTTTTTACAGATATGTTGCCATGATGCAGATCGATAATTTCTTTAGACAAGGTTAGCCCCAACCCGCTTCCGCTGATATTGCCGGCGTATTCGCCCGAGTAAAAACGCTCAAATAATTGGCTTTTTTCATCCTCACCCATACCGCGCCCGGAGTCCTGCACCTGTATTACCGCTTCTTTTTTAGCCTTATCTTTTTCAAGCGTAATGTATACAAAGCCAAAATCGCTAGTGAATTTTATCGCATTCGAAATAATATTAAAAAACACCTTTTCCATTTTTTCTGCATCTACCCAGGTTTTTAATTGCGATTCCTTAGTAATCAACCTGCAATCTATATTATGTTGTTTTGCAAATCCGCTAAACGTATCAATCACATCATTTAGCAACAAAACCAAATCAGTTTCCGTAACCCTAAGGTTCATTTTATTCAGTTCAATTTTTCTGAAATCCATTAGCTGATTTACTAACAACAACAATTTACCGGCATTTCTTTTGACAATGGAGAACTGGGCTTTTGTGCTTTCAGAAAGTTTTGGGTTGGCAAGCGCTTCTTCCGTTGGCGCTATTATTAATGTAAGCGGCGTTTTTATCTCGTGCGAGATGTTGGTGAAAAAATTTAGTTTTTCTTCATTAGCCTGCCGGGCTTTGTCAGCCATTTCAATAATTTGATTGCTCTGGGCTGTAATTTCATCATTCTGAACTTGCAGGATTTTATTAGCCGCTACAATTTTTTTTCTTAAATAAAGCAGAAGCCCCGCAAGAGCAACTAATAAAGAGAGCGATGCAAGTAAAAAAATAATCAGGTTTCTTTGTGTATTAAAGGTTTTTGTTTGTTTTTCGATGAGTTGTTGTTGGCGTACAATGTTTTTTTGCTGTGAGTTGATTTTGCTGATTTGTTGTTGCAGCATCACAATGTTGCTGCTGTCTACCATAATAGTTTTTAGTAAATTTTTTCTGGGTACATTTTCGTTGTTTAGTAACTGATGAGCGGTTCTGATAGCTTCTGCACCACCATTGGGATAAAGAACAGATGCTAACAATGTTTTATCTTCTATCCATTTAAGGCCGGTGCCCGGTAATGCATCTACACCAATAAATTGAATGTGGTTGATTCCTGCTTTACGACAAATTTCAGATGCGGTTTTAGCTGTAACATCGTTATGTGCGAATATCAGTTGCACATTCTGCAGTTCGTTCAGAACAGGCGTTAACTCTTTTTCAACGCCGTCGGCCAGCCAATTGCCATTGATTATCTTTTGGATTTTCAGTTTCGGGTAAGCATTAATTGCATCAGCAAAACCTCTTTCTCTTTCTTTTGCGGGTGTAGAGGTAGGTAGCCCGGTTATTTCAACAATATTACCAGTTTGGTTTAAATAGTTTGCTGCATAAGTACCAGCAATCAGGCCAACTTCATAATTATCGGCGCTTATATAACTATTATAGGCATCGCTGTTGATGTTTCTGTCTACTGTCACAATCTTTACGCCATTTTTATAAGCTTCTTCAATGACAGCGGTAAGAGGCTGTGCCTCGTAAGGGGAAACGATCAGCACATCAATTTTTTCTGCCAGCAATTCCCTGATCTGTTCAACCTGTTTTTGACTATTGTAATCAGCCTGCTTGTAAATAGCCTCCATTTCAGGATAAAAAACCAGCTCCCGATCAATATTTTCCTTCATTTCCTTTCGCCAGGCATCCGTATCACCTAATTGTGAAATACCTATTTTGTATTTGACATTTTCCTTTTTACATGCACAAAAGGCTAATACAAATAGTGTAAAAAATAAATAGAATAGTCTTTTCATAATTTTTTTGACAAACAATTGTTCATTTAACGATTTCAAAGCTCTTGTTTTTTATCTGAATTTGATTCAAAATTAAAAGGGATTGATACAATTTTAAAACATTTATATTTTAATGAAATTTCAGAACAAGCTTATTTATTTGATTATCATTAGGTTAAAGCGGCGCTTAGAGTAATTTAATTTCTAAAATTCTTTGTCAATTAAACGAACTATTTACACGATGCCCAACAGGTAGTTTTGACCCGTTAAAATTTTATAACGATTCAAACAAGATTGCAAATGTCAAACAAATTATTCTTTTGGAGCCTGGTGGTTGCTTTAGGCGGTTTTCTTTTCGGCTTTGATACCGCAGTAATATCAGGTGCTGAAAAATCTATTCAAAGCTATTGGCAGTTGAGTTCTTTTGAACATGGGCTCACCATGTCCATAGCTTTATTTGGAACCGTAATTGGCGCTGCGTTGGGGAGCATTCCTTCTGACAGGATAGGCCGTAAAAAAACTCTTATTTTTATTGCAGTACTGTTCTTAGTATCATCTGTTTTTACAGCCATAGCAACAAACTGGTACGTTTTTTTGCTGTTTCGCTTTATGGGCGGGCTTGGCGTTGGGGCTTCATCAGTAACTGCGCCGGTTTATATTTCCGAAATATCATCCGCCAAAAACAGAGGGAGATTGGTTGCTATGTTCCAATTCAATGTAGTATTCGGTATCCTTGTTTCTTATCTATCTAACTATTTAATTGGAATTTCAGGTGGTGAACATTCCTGGCGGTTCATGTTGGGTATTATGGTTGTACCATCTTTGTTGTTTTTTATACTTTTACGATTTGTGCCCGAAAGCCCCAGATGGCTGATATTAAAACGAGGAAAGGTTGATGAAGCAAAGAAAACACTGGCAATAATTGATCCTCAGGGATACGAGCAGGAAGTTGAAACCATTTTACAGCACGATGCTAAATCTAAGGGTGCAAAAAAAGAAAATCTTTTTTCAGGAAAGTATAAGCTGCCGATTTTTTTGGCGGTAACCTTCGCTGTATTCAACCAGGTTTCGGGTATTAACGCCATCATTTATTATGCACCACGAATTTTTGAATCTTCAGGGCTGGGTACAGATTCGTCCCTGCTTTCAAGTGTGGCAATTGGCGGAGTAAACTTTTTATTTACATTGTTTGCTTTAACCTTGATTGATAAATTCGGCAGAAGAAAATTAATGCTGATAGGTACGATTGGACTGATTGCTTCCCTGGGAATTGTAGCCTACCTGTTTTCAGCAAAAGAATCTAACCCGATGGCAATCGTTTTCTTGCTGCTTGCTTATATCGCCTTCTTCGCCATGTCGCAGGGAGCCTGCATTTGGGTGTTTATTTCAGAAATATTTCCTAACAGCGTACGGGCAAAGGGCCAAACGCTTGGCAGCCTTACACATTGGGTAATGGCTACTATCATCACGTTTGTGTTTCCGGTAATTAGTGAGAGCCTGGGCGAAGGAGTTATATTTTCTTTTTTCTGTGTGATGATGGTGTTACAACTCTTCTTCGTAATAAAATATATGCCTGAAACAAAAGGGCGATCTCTTGAAGAACTGGAAACCAATCTTGTTTTACACTAAATCATTTTTGCTTTATGAACTTTAAATTCGTTTGCTTCGGCGAAGTATTGTTTGATGTGCTGCCTACAGAGGTAAAAGCTGGCGGTGCACCCATGAATGTCGCCTATCATCTTGGCCAGCTTGGTAATAGAACAACTATCATTTCAAAGCTAGGTAACGATGTGCGCGGTAGGGAATTAACCTCCATTCTGAAAGAAAAAAATATCAACCTCGATTATCTTCAAATTGACCCCGATCACGATACGAGCGTAGTGCTTGCAACACCCAATGAGCAGGGCGATATGAAATACGAAATTGTTGAGAATGTGGCCTGGGATTTCATTGAGTTGAAACAAAATTATGAATCGTTGATTAAAAATGCAGGGTACTTCATTTTCGGTAGCCTTGTCACCCGTAGCCATGTTTCAAGAAGCACATTGTTTAATTTACTGGATGTGCCCTGTAAACGTGTGTTTGACATTAATCTCCGTGCTCCTTTCATCAATCAAAAAAGTATTGAATACCAATTAAACAAAACCGATATTTTAAAAATGAACGAAGAAGAGCTGGACCTTGTTTCAAGCTGGTATGTTCAGTTTAATACTATTGAAGACAAGGTGCGATTTCTTCAAAATAAATTTCAGATAACCACGCTGATTGTTACCCGTGGTGCGAAAGGTGCTGTAGTGAATCAGCAGCATTCATTTTATTATCACGATGGATTTAAAGTAACTGTTGCAGATACAATTGGTAGCGGCGACAGTTTTCTCGCGGGCTTTCTTTCAGAGCTGATAAAGGGCAATGCGGTAGAAGAAGCGCTTGACTTTGCCTGTTGTCTTGGCGCTTTCGTTGCAACAAAAGCAGGTGGGTGCCCCGATTATACAATAGATGAAATTAAAAAATTACAATCTATTCTACATTAAGAATTTTCTAAACTTTAATAACATGAACATTTATTCACGCTTAAAAAAAAGAAAAATGAGAAGACTATTATTTCTGGTCTCATTCTTTCTGCTTGCCACGATTGCTAATGCACAGCAGAGGACTATTTCAGGTACGGTTACCAATAAAACCGATAATTTGCCTCTTGCAGGGGCTACTGTTACCTCTCCAAAACTTTCAGTTGCAACAAATGCAGACGGTAAATTTAGTCTTTCTGCTAACACGGGTGAGACACTTACTATTACCTACATTGGTATGAGAACGCAATCTGTAAAAGTGGGTAACGAATCTGAAATTACTATTCAGATGGAGCCTGGCGTTGTTGAAGGTGATCAGGTTGTGGTAGTAGGTTATCAAACTCAACGAAAAGCAGATTTGACGGGAGCTGTAACGGTCGTTGATATGGACGACATCAACAAATTACCCAATAATAATCCTATACAGGCACTGCAAGGCCGAATACCTGGAATGATTGTTTATACAGATGGCTCGCCAAGCGGCTCAAATGTGAATGTTCAAATTCGCGGTGTTGGTTCTATTAATGGCAATGCTCCATTGTATGTAATTGATGGCGTTGCGACTTTTTCAGGTATGCATGAATTAAACCCTAACGACATAGAATCTATACAGGTTTTAAAAGATGCAGCTGCTGCAACTATTTATGGTGCAAGGGCTGCAAGTGGAGTAATTATTATCACAACCAAAAAAGCAAAGAGAGGGGTTACATCGGTTACCGCTAATGCGCGGGGCAGCTACTCTTGGTATGGCACTAAAATGCAGGTATTAGATGCCGAAGGCTATGGTCGTGCGGTTTGGCAGGCAAGTGCTAATGACGGTTCCCCTTTAAGCAAATACCTTATTTATAAGTTTGACTACGGCAGAGACGCTAATAACAACTATACGCTAAACAGGATTTTATTGCCGGAATTTGTTGATACTACAACCCGAACCATGCGCACTGCTAATACAAACTGGTTTAATGAAATTTCTCAGCCTGCATATTCTCAAAACTATGATGTCAGCCTGTCTCGTGGGACAGATAAAGGAGGTAGCGTATTTTCCTTAGATTATTTGCATAATCAGGGAATTGTAAGAACAACTGATTTTAAACGTATGACTGCGCGTATCAATTCAGATTATAAGCTCATCAACGATAAATTATGGATCGGTGAAAATTTTTCAGTTAGCAGAACTCAGGAGGTTCAGGATCCGGGCGTTTTAAACCCTGCACTTCAGGCTTTGCCGGTTATACCAGTTCACACGATTGATGGTATTGGTTGGGGCGGCCCTTTTGGAGGTATGAATGATCGTCAAAATCCTGCAAGAATAATTGCGGACAACAAGCAAAATCATTACACATTCATTAGACTATTTGGTAATGCCTTTGCTGACCTCGAAATTTTTAAGAACCTGCATGCAAGAACTAGTGTAGGATTAGATTATGGAAACTTTGACAAGCGCGATATGCAACTAAGTTATGTTTCAGGTTACTTAAATAATCCTGATAACAAAGTTACTATGAGCCATTTTACAACATCGCAGGTAATTTGGACAAACACATTAAACTATAAAAGTGACTGGCTGAAGCACTCACTGGATGCAATAGCCGGACATGAAATTGTAAAGTACAATGGTATGGACTTTGGTGCCAGCCGTATGGGTTTTGCAAGTGAAAATATTGATTATATGTACCTGAATGCAGGTACAGGTTTAAAAGATAATTATGGTGGCGCATCCGAAACACGCCTGATGTCTTACTTCGGAAAAGTAAACTATGTATTTGATAGAAGATACCTGGCATCTGCCACATTACGTTATGATGGTTCTTCAAGATTTGGTAAGAATAATCAATTTGCTTTATTCCCCGCATTCAGTGTGGGTTGGAGGTTGAATAATGAAGACTTCATTAAAGATAATTTCGATTTTATTTCTGATCTGAAATTTAGGTATGGTTGGGGTGTAACCGGTAACCAGGAAAATATTGACGCAACAGCAAACAGAACATTGTATGCAACAAATTACTCCGGTGGTGATCCCACCTGGAGAACTCCCGATGGTACTGCCTATGATTTGAATGGAATGGGGTCAGGAACATTACCTTCAGGATTTCAATTAATTCAAAGAAGTAATGATGACGTAAGATGGGAGTCTATGACGCAATCCAACTTTGGTATTGACTTCGGGTTTCTTAATCAAAAAATTTATGGGTCTGCAGACTATTTCGTAAAGACGACATCAGACATGCTTGTTCGCCCCGCTTATATTGGTGTAATTGGTGAAGGTGGTTATCGTTGGGTGAATGGTGCATCTATGAAGAATAAAGGTTTTGAACTCTTAATTGGGTATAAAGGATTGATTGCATCAACGGTAAATTTTGATGTAACTGCTAATCTCGGTACTTATAGAAACAAAGTAATTTCATTACCTGAATCTGTAGTGAATACATATGGCGGTAACGGAACTACTGATAATATTCTGGGACGCCCGTGGGGATCAGGTTATGGATATGTTGCTGATGGGCTTTTTCGAAATGCTGACGAAGTAGCAAACTCTGCAGAGCAGGGAGCTGGCAAAGGTTTGGGACGCATTCGTTATAAAGACCTGAATGGTGATGGAACTATTGACCAAAAAGATCGTACATGGATATTTAATCCGAATCCTGCATACACTTATGGTTTAAATATAAACCTTGGTTACAAAGGGTTTGACTTTATGGTATTCTTGCAGGGAGTGGGCCCTGTTGACCTGAATGTGTATGATGTAAAGTCAATGACAGATTTCTGGAGTATTAATGAAACAGGATCTAACAAAGGTACCCGCTTATTGGAGGCGTGGTCATCTGCTAATACAAGCTCTTCTATTCCTGCTTTAACATTAACCGACAGAAATAACGAAACCCGTTTTTCAACATATTTTATTGAAAACGGAGCATATATGAAACTTCGCAACATTCAATTAGGATATACATTGCCTTCAAAAATCTCTTCAAAAATCTCCGCTAAAAGCCTGAATGTATATGTGAGCGGACAAAACCTTTTCACTATTAAGTCTAAAAATTTTACCGGTGTTGATCCTGAAACTCCAGCATGGGGTTATCCGATTCCTTCTATGGCAACAGCAGGCGTAAGGCTTACATTCTAATCAATCTAAAAAATAATAAAAGCGTAAATATGAAAAAAATATTTTTAATTATAGCAGTTTCGGCAGTTTTATTAAGCTGTAAGAAAAGTTGGCTTGATGTATCTCCAAAAGGCACGTTAAGCGAAGCGCAAGTTGCTGAGAACCCTGATGGCCTTGTAAATGCCGCCTATGCCTATCTTGGTAATGACCACTACACAACGCCCTGGAGCTTGTGGCCTTATGGTAATGTAAGGTCAGGAGATGCTTACAAAGGTGGCCGCGATGAAGCAGATATACAAGAGTTTCATTTTGGTGAAATTTTCATTAATCAAAGGAGCGATTTAGGAACACTCGATGGTATGTGGTTTCAATTTTATGTAGCCATTTCAAGAGTGAACTCTGCGTTGGCAAACCTGAACGCAAAAACGGATACGGAGTTTCCGGCAAAAAAGCAAAGGATTGCAGAAATGCGTTTCCTGCGTGCACATTGGTATTTCAATCTAAAGATCATGTGGAAATATGTCCCTTATATTGATGAGAATGTAAATTCTAATGATTATGGAAATATCAGCAATCGGGAATTGACAAATGACCAACTGTGGGAGAAAATAGCAACTGATTTACAGTTTGCAGTTGATAATCTTCCGGCATCTCAAACACAGATAGGCAGGCCAAGTAAAATTGCAGCACAGGCATATCTTGCAAAAACAAAATTGTATCAAGCATATGAGCAGGATGAGCAACATAATGTAACCAAGATCAATGCCGATAAATTGAATCAGGTGGTTACTCTTTGCGATGCTGTGATTGCATCTTCTTACAGCCTGGAGCCTGATTTTGCAAACAATTTCATTAATGGTTCTTATGAAAACGGACGCGAGTCAATATTCGCAGTTCAATTTTCAAAAGATGATGGAACCATGTTTGGCCGACTTAATTATGGAGATGTATTAAGTGCGCCACAGGGAATTGGTTGTTGTGATTTTCAAAAACCGAGTCAAAATCTTGCGAATGCTTATAAAACAGGTGTAGATGGTCTTCCCATGTTCAGTACTTTCAATAATGCTGATTTAGACGCAAATGTAAACACGGTCGACCCCAGACTGGATCACACGGTGGCAATGCCCGGCCATATTTGGAAGTATGATCCTAATACGGTTTATCAGGTTAGTTGGAACAGAAGTCCTGATGTGTACGGCACATTCGCTTCACAAAAAGAAAATGTAAAAAGATCAGAATATACACAGCTAGGCCCTTTTTATGCTAATACAAAAAACAAGATTCTTTTAAGGTTAGCTGATGTATTGCTTTGGAAAGCAGAAGCACTGATTGAATTAGGGCGGCATAACGACGCATTGTCTTTAATCAATCAGGTTCGTACAAGAGCAAAAAATAGTACTTCATTATTAAAATTGTCTAATGGAAATTTTGAATCGAATTACAAAATAGAAACTTATCAGCCTGGTGTAAATTGTACCTGGACACAGGATTTTGCAAGGCAAGCTTTGCGCTGGGAAAGAAGGCTGGAATTTGCTATGGAAGGCAACCGCTTTTTTGATTTGGTAAGATGGGGCGTTGCAGATACTTACCTGAATAATTATTTCTCTGTCGAAAAAACAAAGCGAACCTATTTAAAAGATGCAAAGTTTACCAAAAACAGGGATGAGTATTTGCCGATTCCTTACCAGCAGATCCAATTCAGCCATAATCTGTATAAACAAAATCCGGGTTATACGCAATAGTGAATTTAGTCCTATTATCATGGGGATGGTTCCGAACTATGATAATGAGACAATCGTTTTTCGACACGCTCAGGATGACACTTAAAACATTCAAGCAACAATAAAATATTATAAAAATGAAAAGTTTAACAGTGAAATACATGGCAATTGCTATAGCATGTATTTCTATAATCGGTTGCCAAAAGAAGGATTATAGCGCTGATCCTGCAAAGGTCGCAACTATATCTAATCTTCAATATCAACTTAATGGCGATACAGTTTTAATCACATGGTCTCTTCCATCGGGTGCACACGTTTATCCTCTGATTAATACTGGAAGCGGTTCAACCAAGCTTGCGCTCAACTCAACCGCTTACAAATTTGGAATTGTTGAAACTAATAAAGAGTATGGGTTTACAGTAAAATTAGCTGATACTTCTGGTAACCTGTCTTTAGGTGAAACAATCAGGTTTAATCGGGTGGGTGCATCTCCTGTTTCAAACCTCAGCGCTTTACAGGATGAAAAAGATGTGATAGTTAGTTGGACAGCGCCTGCTACTGCGGTAAGTAAGATTCAAATTAAACTAGGCGGCCAGACTGTGGAAGTTGCACCAACTGTAACGTCTTACCGTTTCACTAATATAGCTTTAGGTAGCTATACAATCAGCGCAGTAACAACTAATAGCAGCAACCAGCCATCAAACGCTGTTTACCTGCCTTTCAGGGTAGGTGCAACCGCTGTAGCCTACATCGGTATTTATTCAGATTCCACGGCGTTGTTAAATACTGGCGATGATGACGAAGTGGCTGCCGCGAAATGGTTATTCAGCCAATACGCTACTGCCAGGTACATTTCCTTTGACCAGATTAAAAATGGCTCAATAGATTTAAGCCAGTACCGCGTGCTTTGGTGGAACTATGATTTGGAAACCACAAAGAACCTTCCCGCTATAGCTTTAGATGCGACTGTACTGAATAAAATAGGTACGTTTTATAAAAGTGGCGGCGGATTATTATTGAACCAATTTGCTGTTCAATATTTTTGGAATCTGGGTCGCTTTACACTTCCATATTTTACAGAATATGGAACAGGTGCGGGTTTCAATAATCCTGATGCATGGGGCATTGGTATCAACGTTCGCAAGAAGCATAATTACAGTAACCATCCTTTGTACAAAAATATTAGTTTAACCACACAGAGTGATGGCCGTGTAACATTCCCTACAATTGGTCCGGGTTGGAAAGAAAACCATAATGCAGTAATAATAAGAATTCCGGAATATTATGGTTTACCTAATGATAGCGATGATGCTTTTGCAAAATTCAATGCTGATAATAATACGATGTGGTTAGGCATGTGGGATGGTATTGGTGACTACTTTATGGCCGGCATCATTGAATTACAGCCTAAAGATGCTTTTCTGGGTACAGGCATTTTCATTGGCATCGGTGGTATTGAATGGAACCAAAATGGAAGTACAAATCCGTATCAAAATAATGTTAGACAACTATACAAAAATGCAATTGAGTATTTAAAAACGAAATAGGCATTTCAATACCTTTCCGCCAGTTTATTAGCGGTGGAAAGTTTTTTACTTAAAAAAAATAACAATCATGTGTGGCAGTTCATTTTTAAAAATAGTTCTATTAAGCAGTTGCCTTTATGCCTGCGGCAAAAAGGATAACGGCGGACAAGGCATCATTGAAATCATAAAGGATTCATCTGTCAGTCTTGTCACTTTAACCGAAACAGACTACCGGCCTGCTTATCATTTTACACCCGCACGAAATTGGATGAATGACCCGAACGGTTTGGTTTATAACAATGGTATTTATCATTTATTTTATCAATACAACCCTAATGCGAGCGTATGGGGGCCAATGAATTGGGGGCATGCTACCAGTACTGATTTAATGAACTGGAAAGATGAATCCATTGCCTTAACACCCGATAACCTTGGAACTATTTTTTCCGGTAGTGCGGTAGTAGATGCAAATAATACAACAGGGTTCAAAGATGGTACACAAAACCCTTTGGTGGCAATCTATACAAGCGCAGGAGCAACCCAGCAGCAAAGCATCGCTTATAGTAATGATGGTGGTTTTTCCTGGACAAAATTTAACACCAACCCGGTATTGCCGAATCCCGGTATTGCCGATTTCAGGGATCCAAAAGTTTTTTGGTATGCAGCATCATCTAAGTGGATTATGGTGCTCGCTGTAAACGACCGCATTAAAATTTATTCCTCATTCGATTTAAAAGCATGGACTTTTGAAAGCGATTTTGGCATGAGCTATGGAGCACACGGCGGCGTATGGGAATGTCCTGATCTTTTTCCACTAACCGTTGAAGGCTCAGTTACTACAAAATGGGTGTTGTTGGTAAGCCTTAATGGCGGTCCCAATGGCGGCACAGCTACACAATATTTTGTTGGTGATTTCGACGGAAAGAATTTCACGATTCCCGAAAATAAAACATTGTGGATGGATTATGGAACAGATAATTATGCGGGAGTAACATACAACAATATACCAACGAGTGATGGCAGAAGAATTTTAATAGGTTGGATGAGCAACTGGAATTACGCACAAAATGTTCCTACAACTACATGGAGAAGCACAATGACCATTCCGCGAAAGCTTTCATTGGCAAATATTTCAGGCAATTATATTTTAAAATCTAACCCTGTTGTTGAATATGACCAGTATAAAGCAAACAATTCTGATACGTCTGCAACAGGGCCATTAAAATCGATTAGTACAAAAGATAACAAGATTATAAAAACTGGTTCTTACGAAATAAGTTTCAATGCAGATTTGAATAACAGCACTTCGTTCCTGTTCGCACTCGGTAATCTGAAAGAAAAAATATCCCTGAACTATGATAAAGTGGCTCAAAACCTTGTGGTAGATAGAAGTGGCGCTGGTGTTGATTTTGCCAATCTCTTGGTACAAAAAATCTACTGTCCTTTTATACCCAAAGTAGGGAAAGCATCTAAGTTTCAAATTCTTGTGGATAAAACCTCAATGGAAATCTTTGTGGATGATGGAGAGAGGGTTATCACAACAATATTCTTTCCGAAATATCAATATGATCAGTTAAAAATTGAAGGCGATGGAACGATGTCTTTACTTAGTAATTTTAGTTTGAAAGGTATCTCCAGAACCGTTAACAGATAAGGGGTTTAATAAAAATAAGTTTGATACATGAAAACGAAAATAATAATGACGTATTACTTAAAATTTCTTATGATCATTTTCACGTTTTTCGTTGGATGTTGCTTATGTGCTAACTCACAGGTTGGAAAACTTCCGCCCTTTCAAATGATGCAGGTAAACAACAAGCTATTCAAGGCGCAAAACTTACCAATGGGCAAACCCATTCTGATTGTGTATTTTTCTCCTGAATGTGATCGTTGCGAAATTTTTACAAAAGAGTTGGTAGAAAAGGTATCAGCTTTAAAGAACACTTCTATTGCAATGGTTACTTACTACCCTGTAGAAAATGTAAGTCGATTTGTGAATAAGTTTTCATTAAATAGGTTTGCTAATATTTATGTAGGCACAGAAGGAGATAGTCTTTTTCTACGCGGATATTATAAAATAATAGAATTGCCCTTCGCTGCACTTTATACAAAGAACGGAGGCTTTGTAAAATCTTATTCTAAGAATATACATTTGAACAATATCATTAATATTATACAAAAAATGAAATAGTAAAATTATGAAACTGATTACACTGTTTTTATTCTCAACTTTATTGGCATCTTGCGCTTCAGTAAAAAACCATAGAGTGAATTCTAATTTTTCAGACGAGCACAGACCTCAAATACATTTTACTCCAAAGAAGGGGTGGATGAACGATCCCAACGGGATGGTTTACCACAATGGAACCTATCATTTATTTTTTCAGCACTATCCTGATGGTACAAAATGGGGGCCTATGCATTGGGGGCATGCAACCAGTAAGGATTTAGTACATTGGCAGGAACAAAAAATTGCCTTATATCCTGATAGTTTAGGAACGATATTTTCCGGTAGCGCTGTAATTGATAAAAACAATACCGCAGGTTTCGGTAAAAACGCAATGGTGGCAATCTTCACGCATCATAATATGGAGATAGAAAAAACGGGGTCTGATAAATATCAATACCAAAGCCTTGCTTACAGCCTCGATGATGGTAAGACCTGGACAAAATACAATGGTAATCCGGTGCTTCCCAACCCTGGTATTCGCGATTTTCGCGACCCAAAAGTTTTTTGGTACGAGGAAGGCAAAAAATGGATCATGACATTAGCAACATTAGATCATATCACCTTTTATTCTTCACCCGATTTAAAAAACTGGAAAGAAGAAAGCAAATTTGGCAAAACCATTGGTGCTCATGGCGGCGTGTGGGAGTGCCCGGATCTTTTTCAGTTAACTTATAATGGTGAGCAGCATTGGGTTTTAATTGTTAACATTAATCCCGGCGGCCCGAATGGCGGATCGGCAACTCAGTATTTTGTCGGTGATTTTGATGGTAAAACTTTTAAACCCTACCAAACCGATACACGCTGGCTGGATTACGGACCCGATGAATACGCGGGTGTAACATGGGATAATACCGGTAGTCGAAAATTATTTATTGGCTGGATGAGCAACTGGCAGTATGCTAATGAGGTACCCACGGAGAGCTGGAGAAGCGCGATGACAATTTCAAGAGAATTGGGATTGAATAAAATTGGCAATAAATATTTGGTCACCTCCAAGCCTGTTCAGGAGCTAAAGGTTTTAAACCAAAAGGAGTTTAAAATAAATACAGTAAGTACACCGCATTTTAATTTGTCAGAAAAAGCCGGCGCCCTCGATGGGCCGGTGCGACTAAGTATTACGAGCAATCAGATTCGTTCATTTACTATTACGCTTTCAAACGATTTAGGTGAAAAAGTAATGA
>JBDHYK010000054.1:0-15225 GCA_039811305.1 Niabella sp. | reverse complement strand
GTTCCACTGTCGTCAATAAAAAGTTTTCTTACATTATTACTTAGAATCTGTGTTGGTGTATTTCCTTCGGTTATCCGAACAATATTAGTAAAGGCGCCGTCGGTGGTGAAAACTCCCAGTTTATCGGTAGCCATCCAGTATCGCTGGGTTCTATCCCGCACCATGCTAATGATTGATGCTCCTGGTAGTCGTTTTTTTGCAGACAAGGTTAGCACTCTTTTATTTTGAGAAAGCAAAAAGACCCCATCGTCTGTTCCAATTAAAATTTCTCCAGGTTTTGTATTTAATAGTGAGAGCGCATTGGTAAAAGGCATTTTTGAAGGTGCCCGCGCCGTGATGCGGTACACCCTGCTTCTATTTTGCTTTTGGTTCAATTCAATTAAATACAGACCCTGCGTGGTGCCAACCCATAGTTTCCGCTGATCAAGAATCATTGCATTAATATAGGCATAAAGAATGGGGTAGAATTTATCAGCCGTCGGATCATATTGATAAAGACCGTTATTGGTGGCAATCCAAAGATTGTGAAATCCATCTTCCAATATCTGGTTGATTTTTACATTAGGCCCCTTAGGATTGTTTTTGTAAAAATCTCTGTATATTTTTACCCGGGATCCGTCATAACGGTTCAAGCCATCGCGGGTGCCCAACCAAATAAAACCTTTCGAATCCTGAGCGATGGAAAGTACCGAACTATTCGACAGCCCGTCCTCAATTGTTACATGCCGAAACATAATTTCAGCAGCAACCCGGGCATGAAATACCAGAAAGCAAGTGCCCGCAAATAGGAAGTATTTTATGGTTTTTTGGATCATTCTACAAAAAATAAATAAACCGCCGCCTTCGAAAGTTTCTCCCAAAGATCAACAAAAATGCTGCGCAAGCAAAGTTTGCTGAAACAAATGAATCAACTGTTTACAAAAATCGGAAGTTTTTTTGCTGCTCATCTTCGTTTTGTTAGTTTCCGTTTGATTATCGTTGATGAATAAAATATAAAAGAAGAGACAAAAAACTTCAAACTATTCATAATTTTTTACTGATTGTTGAATTTTTTTTAGTTACTTGCTTCCTTTTTGCATAAAAACTACATCCAACAAAACAATTGATGAGCCAAAAATACAGTTCAAAAGCCGGGCACGATGCGCATGTAAGCAAGCGAAAAAAAAACAATGTTATTTGGGGTGTGATCACCGCTTCCTCCTTAGGTACCCTTATTGAGTGGTATGATTTTTATATTTTTGGCAGTCTTGCAGCCGTTTTGGCATTAAAATTTTTTCCAGCCGATAACCCAACGGCGGCATTTCTATCTACCTTAGCCACCTTTGCTGCAGGGTTTGTAGTACGACCATTCGGCGCCTTATTTTTTGGCAGGTTGGGCGATATGATCGGCCGAAAATATACCTTTTTGATTACGCTGTTGATTATGGGGGGCTCCACCTTTCTAATTGGTTGCATACCCAGTTACGAAACCATTGGGTTTATGGCTCCGGTTTTAGTTTTATTGCTGCGGCTGTTGCAGGGCTTAGCGCTGGGTGGCGAATATGGCGGCGCTGCAACTTATGTGGCAGAATATGCCGAACCCGGGCGCCGGGGGTTCTGGACTTCCTGGATACAGACAACTGCAACGGCAGGCCTTTTTGTTTCACTAATCGTAATTTTGGTAACCAAAACTTCTTTGACCCCTGAAGAATTTGACCTCTGGGGCTGGCGTGTACCTTTCTGGATTTCTATTTTGATGGTAGGCATTTCCTATGTGATCCGGAAAAACATGAAAGAATCACCTTTGTTTGCAAAGGCAAAAAAAGAAGGCAAAACTTCTTCTAACCCGCTAAAGGAGAGTTTTGGCAATCGGTACAACCTCAAATTTGTATTGCTGGCCTTGTTTGGAGCTGTTATGGGGCAGGGGGTAATCTGGTACACCGGGCAGTTTTATGCCATGAGTTTCATGCAAAAAGTAATGAATATTGACGCCGCCCAGGTAGATTCCCTGATGGCTGCAGCACTTTTTGTAGCCACACCCGGGTTTGTGTTTTTTGGCTGGCTATCAGATAAAATTGGACGAAAAAGCATTATGCTGGCGGGAATGTTGCTGGCCATACTAGCGTATCGGCCTATTTATAAAAGTATGTTTCACAGTGTAAACCTGGCCGAAAAAACCTTAGCAGTCAATGGAATTGAGAATAAACGCCACAGCCGGGCTCATGACGATATCGCGGGCGACAGTATTATTGCCTATTCACAGGTCAAACATTTTACCGATGGAACAATTGTTACCGCCGACAGTGTGGTGCATTGGAGCGCCGCCCGCCACGCCCCCGTGGATCCACCCGTTTTAAAAACAACGGTTATGGTAAATAGTCCTACAAAATGGACCCTGGCTTTTTGGGTGTATCTTCAGGTAGTTTTTGTAACAATGGTCTATGGCCCCATCGCTGCGTTTTTGGTAGAAATGTTCCCCGTTCGCATCCGCTATACATCCATGTCCTTGCCCTATCATATAGGAAACGGTATTTTTGGGGGGTTGCTGCCGGCGGTGGCAACCTATCTTGTAACCAACGGTAAGGCAGCAGGGCATAGCGAATGGTTTTTAGAAGGGCTTTGGTACCCCATCATTATTGCAGGAGTATGTTTTGTAATCGGCCTCATTTATTTGGATGGTAAGGACCGGCAAATACAGGATCAATAAACGTGTAAAGAAATTTATTTAAAATGAATCAGTTAAAAAAAGGCCTTGGAATCGTTTGGCTGCTCTTGGCGGCAGCGGCTGCCTGGTTTTGCATCTTCGTTTTTGGAGTTCCAAAAATCATTTCCGGAAAACAGGAAGACCTGGTGTTTGGGATCATCATCCTATTTATATTAACACCGATCATAGTGGGCGGACTGGCTATTTTTGGCTATTACGCCGTGTTGGGCGAGTACAGTAGCGATAAAAAATAAAAGAAGTTATAACAGCAACCTCTTTGAAAAATATCAGAACAAAAGCCAGTTATATTAAATGCGTCAACAAACCGTCTCTTAGTTTGGGTTCAAACCAGGTACTTTTGGGCGGCATTACCTCACCACTGTCAGCAATATCAAAAAGTTGTTGAATAGATACCGGATACAGGCTAAACGCCACCTTCATCTCTCCGCTGTCCACACGATTCGTCAACTCCACTAAACCTCGTATCCCGCCAACAAAATCAATCCTTTTATCCGTTCTTTGGTCATGAATACCCAGTAGGGGACTCAAAATATTTTCTGCAAGGATGCTAACGTCCAAAACTCCAATGGGGTCGGTAGTATAGCTGCCCGCTTTTGCACTAAGGTGATACCACTGCCCATTCAAGTACATGCCAAAATCATGTAACCGGCTCGGTTTCAAGAGGGTAGAAACTGGTTTGATTTCGAAATTTTTGTTCAGCAGGTTGATAAACTCCTTCTCTGTATGGCCGTTTAGGTCGGTAACCACGCGGTTGTAGTCCATAATGGCTAATTCTGTGGCAGGAAAAATAACGGTAAGAAAGTATTTTGCCTCTTCGCTATCTGGAAAAAACTGGCTCACTTTTGCTGCTGAAGCAGCACGGTGGTGGCCGTCTGCAATGTAGGTGGCAGGCACTTTTTCTGCAAAAAGACGGGTTATTTCATCAATCGTAGCCTTGTCATTCACAACCCAAATAGAATGTTGAATTTGATCATCCGCCACAAAATCGTAATCGGGTTGATGGACAGACTGCCAGTTGCGGATCAGGGAGTCCATCTCCGCAACGTTATTATAGGCAAGAAAAACCTTACCAGTTTGTGCTTTAGTTGTTTTAATATGGTTGATGCGATCCTGTTCCTTTTCGGGTCGTGTATATTCATGTTTTTTAATAACTCCATTAAAATAGTCCTCTACCGAAGAAACACACACAAGACCCGTCTGGCTGCGCCCGTCCATTACCAGTTTATAGATGTAATAACAGGGTTGCTCCTCCTGAAACAGGATGCCTTCCTTTTGAAAAGCCTCCATGTTTTCTTTTGCTTTGTTGTACACCTCGTTGGTGTGAATATCAATCCCGTCGGGCAGATCCACCTCCGATTTAGTAATCCGCAAAAACGAAATGGGGTTGTTTCTGATTTCGAGTTTCGCCTCATTGCTGTTGAGCACGTCATAGGGTCTGGACGCAACCTGTGAAGCCAGTTCTTGTTTGGGTCGTAACGCTTTATAGGGTTTTATACTAGCCATATTGTAATTGATATTTTTAGTACCTTGGGTACATACAGGAACTTGTCCCGGTTTTTTAGAATGGGTGCAAATGTACGAACATCGCCACACAGATGGACAGCCGATCTAAGAAAAACAAAAAATTAGCGGGTTACTCGCTGATTAAACCAAAAACGAAGCAATTTTTATTCTTTCAACCCAAGTTTTGCGATTTTCTGCACCAGTGGTTTCGGCAAAACACGTCGGAATACGTTTTGAAAGCTACAAAGAGCAATATACAGACTTATTGTTTATTTTTGCAACATGACAATGCGTACAACCGATGCGCCGGTGCAACTGACCGCGGGCGCAATTAAGGAAATAAAACGACTGATGGAACAACCCGGAGTTGAGAATTCCCATTTTTTAAGGGTAGGGGTAAAGGGGGGTGGTTGCTCCGGGATGACCTATATTCTCGGTTTTGAACAAAAAACTGACGCTGACAAAGTGTTTGAAATCGAAGGAATTTCCTGCATTATTAATAAAGCACATGAACTTTACTTAGCGGGCATGGAAATAGACTGGACAGAGGGGCTGAATAACAGAGGCTTCACATTTTCAAACCCCAATGCTTCCAGCAGTTGTGGCTGTGGAACGAGTTTTGCCGTATAACCTTACCGATTATGCAGGATACCCTCCATTACACCCAATGCCCGGTGTGCCAGTCGCAACAATTACAAACTGTCTTTTCTGTAAAGGATTACACTGTTAGTGGCGAAAATTTCAATATTCTTGAATGTATAAACTGTTCGCTTCGGTTTACGCAGGACGTTCCCAACGCAGCAACAATCGGCGCCTATTACAAATCTGAAAACTATATATCACATTCAAATACCCGTCAGGGACTGATCTCGCAATTATATCATGCAGTACGCCGCCATACTCTGAAACAAAAAGCTGCTCTTATAAAAAAAACTACAGGAGTATCCACGGGTAGTTTGTTGGATCTGGGGTGCGGAACCGGTTCTTTTTTACATACGATGGCATTACAAAACTGGGCTGTAACCGGTTTGGAACCAGATGCGGACGCCCGAAAAATTGCAGAACAAGCATTCCGCATCGTTCCAAAACCCACCGAAGCGTTATTTCAGCTTGAGGAACAGAGTTTTGATGCCATTACGCTATGGCATGTATTAGAGCATGTGCACCCCTTGCAAGAAACTATTTCGCAACTCAAACTTCTTTTAAAAAAATCGGGGAAATTATTTATTGCGGTTCCTAATTATACCAGCCGGGATGCGCAAACCTATCTGCAATATTGGGCGGCTTATGATGTTCCCCGGCATTTGTACCATTTTTCGCCACAGGCAATGGAGACCCTGGTGCAGCAGCATGGGCTAAAGATTGTAAAAAAGCTACCCATGTGGTTTGATAGTTTTTATGTAAGCATGCTTAGCAGCAAATATAAAAATGGCAGTACTCATTATCTTTCGTCTGCGCTACAGGGCTTATTGTCCAATTTTCGTGCGTTTGGGAATGTAAATCTTTGTAGTTCTGTTATTTATGTACTGGAAAAACAGTAGTATTTATTGCCCGAATTGCACTTCATACAGTTCGGGCCAGTTTTTACCGGTAATGTAGATCTTTTTTGTTGCTGCATCATATGCAATACCATTGGGTACGTCATTTGCTGCTTGGGGATGGTTACGTTTTAGTTTGTCCCAAATCATGCTTAGGTTCACAATACCATCAATAATTCCGGTTTCTGGGTTTATTTTCAGAATGTAAGGATATTGCCATTGGTTGGCATAAATAGATCCATCTATAAATTCTAATTCGTTAATGTTATTCACCAGCTCCCCATCCTGTGTTATAGACTGGCTATGCAAAAGCCTGAAGGTGGCCGGTTCATAAAAATACAGGTTGCTGCTACCATCGCTTACAATCAGTTCCTGGCCGTTATGTGTAATGCCCCAGCCTTCGGTGCTGATAGGAAATTCTTTAACCTTTTTCAAATCGGGCAGCGTATATACCAAAACGGTATGTTCGCGCCAGGTCAATTGATACAAAGTATCATTCAAAATAGTAATTCCCTCACCAAAGTATTTGCCAGGCAGAGTAACTGATTTTTCGGCTTTGCCTGTATTCAAATCTACCTGCATCAGCCGCGAAAGACGACTGCCCGGATCATACTCGGCGCCTCCGGTACCTTCGTACATCTTCCCTTTATAAAACGCCAGTCCCTGGGTAAACGAAGCCGTATCGTGTGGATAAACTTTTACTACAGAAATGCCAATGGCTTTAACTAAGGATTCTGGTTTGCTTTTCTCAGCATCCTGATTATTACAACCCAGGATCATAAAGGGTATTAGAATGACGGAAAATATTTTTGACACCTGCTTCATAAACATATAATTGCTGCAAAAATAACTGATCCACGGGTTGCAGAAGCCTTGTTTTTTATTTATGCGGAGCCGTTTCCCAAGTTTTTACCTGTTTTACTCAGGTGTCGCTTTGCTTTTCGTTACTAAAAACGTAACTTGCCACGTTTTTTCAGTATTCGTTTTCAACAAAAAGGCTCCATGAATTTTAAAAAGCCACCTGTTTTAAAGATTTGGCTGGCATTTGCAGCCGTATATATCATTTGGGGTTCCACTTATTTTTTTATCGAACTGGTAGTCAGGCACGTGGCTCCCATGTTGTTTGGCGCGTTCCGGTTTTTAACTGCAGGCCTGATGCTGCTCATTTGGATGATAATGAAAAAAGAAAAAATATGGAACAAAACAACTGTTCTGGCCGCGGCGATCAGTGGTTGTTTGATGTTGTTTGTGGGTAATGGATCTGTAATTTTTGCCGAACAGTATTTAGTGAGTTCTTTTGTCGCAATATTTATGGCATCGGCACCGATGTGGTTTCTGCTGTTAGACAAGCCAAAATGGGCAGAGAATTTTAGAAACAAATTCACCCTCTCCGGAGTGCTGATGGGTATGGTGGGGGTTGTGTTTTTATTTTACGAAAAAGTTAGCGATAGCCATCAGGGCGAAACGCCGATCTGGCCCTTATTTGCTATTTTAGTAGGAAATATTGGCTGGGTGCTGGGTTCGCTTTACTCAAAGTATAAAACAAATGCTGCTTCGCCGCCAGTAAACTCTGCCTGGCAGATGTTGTCTGCGGGCATTGTTTTTTTACTTTTTGGATTGGTAAACAGAGATTTTCAGCAGGTAGATTGGGCTGCGATACCACTAATGGCCTGGCTCTCCATTATATATCTTATTATTTTTGGTTCCATTATTGGGTACAGCGCCTATGTATTTTTACTTAAAGTGTGCAGTGCCACCCAGGTGAGCAGTTATGCTTATGTAAACCCCCTGGTTGCCGTTTTGTTAGGAGTGTTCATCAATAACGACCATTTAACTTTGTTGCAGGTAGCCGGGTTGGTGATTATCCTGTGTAGTGTGTTCTTTATCAATCTTTCCAGGAAAGAAAGAATGAAAATACAGGCGAAAATGGCGCAAGAAAATTGAAGAATCAGAGGATAAATTCCTGTACCGGTAGTTCAAATTTCCCAAAACTCTCCAGGGATTTGTCCTTTTTAATTACCTTCGTTAAAATATTCATTATGCCAGAAGAACAACAACAACCCGGTCAGTTTAATATCGAAATCTCAGAAGAAATTGCAGAGGGAACTTATGCTAACCTTGCCATTATTACCCACTCCCATGCCGAGTTTGTGGTAGATTTTGTAAATGTAATGCCGGGAACCCCTAAAAGCAAGGTAAAATCAAGAATAATTTTTACACCTCAGCATGCAAAACGCTTTATGAAAGCTATGATGGAAAATGTAGAAAAATTTGAGAGCATGCACGGTCCAATTAAAGACCTTGAAGAAATTCCTTTTCCCGTAAACTTTGGCGGGCCGGTAGCACAGGCTTAGCCTTAGGCAGGCACATACACCAGGTATTTTGATTCAAAATAAGGTTCTGTAAATATTTCCGATATAGGCAGCACATAGGGTCGGGTGTGGCTTTCAGCTATTTCCTGCGCCAGATCGCCTCCTTTTAGGCAGATTAAACCGGGTTTGATCTTACCGCCTGGTAAAGATAGCCTTTCGGCAGTCGCTTGAAGGTCTGCATTTATGTTTCGTTTTATCAAGGGTTTGCTCCATAGCCAAAGCTGTTTAAGAGGGGCAACCGCCCTTGAAACCACAAAATCAAACTTTACATCTTTTAAGGCTTCAATCCTTGCGTGTTCGGTGGTGATATTGCTAAGTCCAATACTTTTAGCTACGGCTTCAGCAACCTTCAGTTTCTTTGAAATACTATCAACCAGGTGAAACTGCACTTGGGGAAAAAAGACAGCCAAAGGGATGGCTGGAAATCCACCACCACACCCAAGATCTACTATCTGGCTACCACTTTTAAAAGAAAAAACAGCAGCAATGCTCAAAGAATGTAATACATGCCGTTCATACAGGTGGTCAATATCTTTGCGGCTGATGACGTTGATCTTTTCGTTCCATTCTTTATACACATCTTCCAACGCTTCCAATTGTTTTAACTGAAGGCTTGAGAAGTCTGTAAAATACTTTAAAAGAAGATCCATGGTGCAAAGATAACCGGGTATCGGGATGTGCCAATAAAGGATATGAAATAAAAGAGGATCAATAAGAATACTGAGCTTGCCGAAGTAGAGCTTGCCGAAGTAGAGCTTGCCGAAGTAGAGCTTGCCGAAGTAAAGCTTGCCGAAGTAAAACCGCAATTACTTCTCTTCGGTCAGTGGGAACGCTTCGGTTAGTTCCGCTGCGCTTCGTAGCGTTGAAGCCTTGTATGTTGGTGGCAGGTTATTTGTTTAGCGACATTTCTGTCCCACGTAGAATAATTTTGTTTCGATTAGTAATATTCTCCTCTGTTTTTGTCAATAGCTTAATTAAACCAAGTTCAATCTTCTCTTTGTCGGTATAGAGTTTATCAACGATTATGGTCAACAGGTTGTTTTCGTCAACTACATAGTTGTCATAGTTGGCATTCACAAAATTTCCGTCAAGTATAAATACCACCGGCTTGTCTTTAAAGTCAGTGAACTTTGTTTTCAATTCTGTCAAAGAGATGAGTTTTGGAGCGTAGCCGCTCTTTGTTTCAATATAAACTTGTCCACCGTAGGAAATATTTTCAATCAGAGTGTCTCGTTTAATCACCTCTACATTTTCTATCCATTTTGGGTCTAAGCTGTTGAACAATGATTGATTCATTACATATTTTCCGTTAATAAAAAAGGCAGGTTGTCGCTCGTGTTTATTCCTGTCTATGTGTATCACTCGCAATGAGGTATCCCTGTTTTGGAGTTTTGTAGTGCCCGCCCAAATGCCCGGGGTTTTACCATTCGTTGTCTGCCCAAAAGAATATGTCGCAGCAAACGTAAATAAAAGAATTAAAAGTTTGTTCATACCTGATTATTTGTTTAAGCGATTTTGATTTTCCTTTCTCTAACTTCTCGCATAAATTCGCGCTTTTGCACTAATGTCATTCCTTCCATTTTTTTAGCCAATTTTTCTTTTATGGCTCGGAAGAACGTAACACTGTCAAATTCTCTTTTCTCTTTATTTTTCATCTTTTAAAAATTCTAATGGTGAGCGAATATCAATTAAGTTTAAAACCCCATAACAACGGTCTATCTACGTCCCGATATCTTCTATATCGGGATCAACAAGAATACTGAGCTTGCCGAAGTAAAGCTTGCCGAAGTAAAACCGCTGTTCCGCTGCGCTCTGTAGCGTTGAAGCCTTATGTGTTGGCGGTAGTACTTATGTTATTTTATTGTTTTTCATCCAAGTTATTAAATTTGAGTAGAAGTCGTTAGAAATATCTCTGTATGAAATAAGTATGTCTTCATTGTTTAAATTGTAAGATTTAGTATCTTCAATTAGTTTCTCTACAATTGAATATAATTTAGTGTCTAGTTTTTTGAATATTGTTAATGGTTTTTGATAGTCGTTTTCAATGTTCGGGTCACATAAAATAGCTACAAGTTTTCCAATATAAAAATCAATAGCATTAGTGTTTATTTTATTTCCAATTTTATAATTTCTGCTCAAATTGTTTATCTCAAATTCTGTACATTTATAATCATAAAAATCCAAAAGAAATTTATCTTGCCTAAACCCTAAATTTTTATATATCTCAAACATTTTCAGATGGTCGAGACAATTTCCAATATGTTCGATTAATGCTTCAGAAAACATTCTACTTAATATTCTACTTTGGGCTATCGTAAGTTTTAATGATGAACCTAAAAAGAATTCTTTGTCTTTTAAATGTATATGAAGCAATTCGTGAGTAAATGAATCCTTACAGATATTGTTTTCATCAACAAATAATATTGCATCATTATTTTGGGTAAAACACGAATATTCTCTGTTTTTTGACTGCTCAATTCTAATATTGAATTTAGAATTTAAACAATTCCATAACTTTGAATTTCGTTCGTCTATAAATTGATTTATGTTATACATAGGGGCATTCTAGTATTGCCGCTAAAGTCAGTCTATAAAAAAAACACATCACAAACAATTGCTAAGATAGTAAAATAATTTTTGATTTAAAAAGAATTCAGACCAGCCACAATATGCTGAATATAAAAGGAATCCAACGGGATCAAGTCAGCTTTTCAAGTTTAGAAACACCGGTTTTACAGGACAAAGAAATCCGTTTTATAGACACCGCCATTCTATAACCACAGCAAAGAACACCCAATAAAGTTTAAAGCCTCATAACAACGGTCTGGCTACATCCCGATGTCTTCCATATCGGGATCAACAAGATTACTGAGCTTGCCGAAGTAAAACCGCTGTTCCGCTGCGCTCCGTAGCGTTGAAGCCCTATAGTTTAGCAGAAGTCGCTATTTGAAAGTCTTTAAATAGATTTCAGGTTGCATTACAGACAAATTACTTGATTTATAATCTTTAATATTTCTTGTAATGATTATTTTAATTTCTTTGTCGCTTTCGGCTGAAAAATTTTGTAAAGCATCTTCAAAATCTTTGAATTCGGAATTTAACGCATGTAAAACGGAATTTCTATCTGTTGTGACAATATCAAGAATAGTCATTAACATTTTTAGACTTCCCATTACTTTTTCATGTTTTGCTGTTTTTCTCAGCAAATAATAAATATTACTTAACATGATTGCTGTAACAAATCCTTGAATCTGTTTGCTTTCACAGAGACTTAAGAGTTTTGAAGCATCATCTGAAAAAGGGTTTCTGTCAAATAAAAAATCAAGGATTATATCTGTGTCAATTAGAACTTTGTCCATTACAAATATTTTTCAGTTAATCGGTCAGATAATTCTTTTTTATAATCAAAGTTTTTTGACATTTTGAATGAACCTTTCAATGATTTCAAACTAGGAGATAGCTCATCTTCTACTTTTGTTGTGCTTTCGTCTGTAGTTAGGGCTTTAAGATAACTTTCAATTAAATCGGAAAGACTACGTTCTTTTTTTCGAGCATATTTCTTAGCTTTTTCGATAATTGA
This sequence comes from Niabella sp., assembly GCA_039811305.1. GTDB lineage: Bacteria > Bacteroidota > Bacteroidia > Chitinophagales > Chitinophagaceae > Niabella. Next base: position 3,528 of record JBDHYK010000054.1, on the reverse strand, counting down.
TTGCTCAATGGTTAAAGTTAATTTAGTATTCATAATCCCCCTTTTGAATACAAAAATACAATCTTATTTTTAATACGTGAAATGTTTGCAATATTTTATACGTGTAATTGTTTTGCGATTTCGGCTAACCCCCGGCAGCTTTGGGTTGGGGCGGGAAATCGAAGCACTAAAGCTGAATTTAGCACTACTGCTGAATAGAAGTATCCCGAATATTCGGGATTGAATTTTTTACTTCTGCCCGCCTTTCATAAATATCTTGTTGAAAAAATGAAGGGAGGAATCACGGCTCGAAAAGACAAAACCATCCACTCCAAATCAGACTGTACTGAAATAAAGGGGCGCTTACACCTCCTGTCAATTTTTGACAGCGTTTGAGAGTTTCCATAAAGTGTCATTAAGCAAAAAACAAAAAAAAATGAACATCTCATTTTTTAGAAATTAAACGTTAAAGGCCGGAGTCTCATAAAATGGCACTCACTGTTCGGCGGCTTTATGCTGGAGCGGAAAACGAAGCCGAAACTTTCGAATTATCACTAACCGTAGCAAAAACCGCTTGGGTTTTTGCTAATTTAATTCTTTTCTGTAAAAAACAGGCGGTTTTTTGCGACAATCGAAGCCGAAAGCGTTCAGCTTAACCGTTAACCCGCTCTTGCATAAAACCGTTTGTTGAATGATCGTCGCAATTAGCGTTTCAAAAATTCTTTCGCAGTTAAAATTGGCAAATCTGAATTTTTAAAATCTTTTTTGTTTCGAGTTAGGATAATATCCATTTCATTTTCAATCGCTGTATAATATTGAATTGCATCTTCAAAATCTTTAAAGTCAGAAGTTAATGCTAAAACGATTATTTTATCGTCAACAGCAAGAACTTCAACAAGAACTTTGAATTTTGCCAATACTTTTCTTGCTTCCATTTTCAGATGTTTATACAATAGAAAATGAACATTTGCCAAAGTCAAACCTGAAACGTAAAGTTTAGCATTCTTTTTATCTGAAAGTGTGAAAAGTTCTTGTGCTTCTTGATAAAATTCCGGGCGTTTTTCAAATAAATCCATTACAATATTTGCGTCAACAAAAATCTTTTCCATTATGAATATTTTTTACTTAAATAGTCATAATAATCATCATTGTTTTTTTGTTTTGTTTCGCTTGGAATTATTCCGGTTAAACTTTCAACAAGAGGACTTACTTTGATTTCTTTCTGCTGTTTGTTTGTTAATGAATTCAGGTAACTTTCAATCAATTTAGAAAGACTTACACGATTTTCTTTTGCATAGTCTTTTGCATTTTCAATTACGCTTTTGTTTAAATTTAGTGTCAGCTTTGTCTTCATAACAAATTTATTTACGTGTAAAACTATAAATTATTTACGTGAAACACAAATTTTTATTTAAGCAGGCTGTTTGGAAGCGATGTCGAAAACAAGTAAAAAGTAATGATAAATAAGACCTGCAAATAGCAGAAAGGGCTTGCTATACCTCCGGGTTAAGAAATGTAGAAAAAAGAACAAAAACCGGGATATAAAATGGCCATCTTTTTTTTAGAATAGGATTTTAATTTATTCCAATTGAAATTTTTATTTTCTAGCAAAAGTTTTCGTTCAGCAATGGAAAAGCAAGCTCTTTTGCAATTTTGGCTTTGTGCGTTGGCTTGTGCGAATTGCTAATATACTTGCTTTAGCGTTGGATTATTCGTTATTATCTTTTTTGCCTATCGTCTTTTTCTTCTTTTCAGAAAGATAGTTTTGATTTGATACAACTTTTTGTCCAGTTTTGCTTTCTAATTCTTTTCTTGCATTCCCTGCTACTGCTCCGCCTTGTTTAGCGGCTTTTTGGTTTTCTTGAAATCCTTTCGGGTTTTGTGTCTTTACTATCTCTGTTGTTGATGCTTCTCCCAACATTGAAAAAATCAATTCAAGGTCATTCATGTGGTCACGAAGGTTTTGCGATTTCAACCCTTTCACTTTTTTGTAGTCAGAAGGAGTAAGCCCGAATGTTGCTTTAGAAATTTCTGCTGTCAGTATAGCGTATTCCTTTTGTTCTTTTACACCTCTGTTTTTCCATTCTTCCGTAAGTTCTTCACGAATAGCAATACTCCTCATTCGCTTCTCAATCCAGTCGTCAGGATAACCTTTCAGCTTGTAAAGTTCTCTTGTTCGCTGTGTTGCCAATTCGGGATTTTCAATTTCTTCCAATCTGTCTGAACCAACCTGTGCCAACCAGAGTTTAAAAGGTTCAGCTTTGGGTGATGGTATAGATTGAATGATACGCAGCAATCCTTTGGCATTAGCACAATTCAGTTTTTGTTTGCCACCAGCGGTGTCCACCAAAAGGGGGGTGACAAGTTGTCCCCACCCTTGCGAAAGCAGTTCGTCCCGCTTACGCATTTTCTTGATATAGTCCGTAGGATTGGGAGTATCAGTGAGAATTTGCACAACATCAGCTACAACAAAATACCATTGCTGGTCAGCTTCATTCCAAACCGTTCTTACTTGTTTACTTTCAAATAATTTTATGTTGCTCATGACTTCAAAGGTAATATTTAGCTCGGTGCTTTGACTATTTCTTTTTCGGTGTTACAACTGGCTTTGTTTTAATTGTGTCAATTCTGTTTTTGATTTTCTCTTTCTCCAATTCAGTTTTTAAAATGCTAATACTGTCATGTAATTGCTGAATAAGTTTCATGTCCGTTTCAGTTTTAGACTTCACTTCTTTCAACTCCGTTGAACACCTCTCGTCAGCCATGTATTTACCAACCCAAAAACTACCAGAGATAAATGCAAGTGCAATAAGAATCTTAATTAAATCTTTCGTGGTTGTTATTTAGTTCTGCTGTTGCTTCTAAAATTTCTCTCGCAATTTCAGGAGAGTTAGAAAATAGGTTTCTGAATCCCGGATGAATGTCAAGTAATCGTTCAATCAGAATGGTCGGAGCTTTGTATTGAATAAGAATAACTGCGGCTTTAGCCAGCACATTGCTTGGGTAATCTCTTTTACGAAATATATCAACTATTTGTTCAATCATGTGTTCTTCTCTATCGCCTCTGTAATATTCACGATTGATAAGCAAAAGTTCTAAGTAAATCAAAGAAAAATCAGGATTATCCCTGCACTCCATATCCACTTTTTTTGACATACTTAAGAAAGGCTCGCCATCATTTTTTCTTTGAACCATTGCTTTCTGGGATAATGTTTATAGAACTGTTTTACCACTTGTAAATACCCTTGTGCTTCTTTTGGATTATCATGAATTATATATGTTAAATCTTTTGATAACCTATGAAACAGCTCAAAAAGAAAAATCCATTCACTCCAAATCGGACTACGCTGAAATGAAAAAACAGGTTAGGATTTGATATCACCGCCTGTCCCTATTGCAAAACCAGTCGGATGGTTATCGTGATGCAGTTTGGTGCAAATGCGCCGCCTGTAAAGAGTAATGATCAGCGAAAACAAATAGAAAGTAATGATAAATAAGACCAGCAAATAGCGGAAAGGACTTGCTATGCCACCAGGTTAAGAAATGTAG
>JBDHYK010000053.1:0-15292 GCA_039811305.1 Niabella sp. | reverse complement strand
TCAGAAATCTTTTAATTTTTGAAAATGACTTTTATTCCGATAGGTTGATGGTCGAATGCAGTAAAATCAGTACTTTCATAGAAGAAAATCAGGCTTTTGAAAAAAAGTTCGGATGGCAGTGGTTTTTTTTATAAAATGGTTGCCCCGGAGAGCGATCCGTTCATATTTAATGTGGCAACGAACCGACCACTGTGTTAGAGTTTGGCATAATTATTTGTTTTTAATAGATAAAAAATTTACTTTAAAACAAGAGAATGAGCTTTATGGAGCTAAAATATCTTCAAGCGCCCTTTACATAACCGGAAAAGAGCAACCACCACAGCATATTACTATATGAATAACAGCCGTTCACCCCTAACCAAAACTCCAAAATGCAGATAACAAATTTTAGAGTAGGTTTTTAAACTTTGCACTGGCTACCCATTCTCTCGTTATTCACATATATTAATACTCTGCGTTTCTTAACAAAAAATTACCGGACTATTACTTATGAAGTATATTAGTGCAAAGGAAAAGACAAAAATTCATTTATCCAAATATATTATCTCCAGTTAGAGATTATTTTTTTATTATTGTAATTAACTATCAATAAATCAATTGGTTGTCTTCCTGTTTTGAATTCATTTAATTATCACTTGTGATAGATAAATTTGTATTTTTGCATTTATTTTAACCAAAACATTGAATTATGAATATTGATTTTACAAAAGCAACTTTTAAAGATTTTGAAAATATTCCCAGGCTAAATGCGTTTGAAAGGGCAACGTTTTTCTGCAGCTTTCTTGAATACATGAAAGATAACGGACACATGAATTATCGTCTTTTAGGATTATCCGGATGTAAACCTGAAGTGAATATTATTGAACCCCAAAGCAATCAACCTGCTGATTATGTCAGCCTTGTATCAAACGATTATCTAGGCTTTACGCAACGCCCAACGGTTAAGCACGCTTGTATTGAATCCATTGAGAAATATGGAACCGGAGCCGGCGCTTCTTCTTTAATAGGCGGTTCTTTGAGTTTCATAAAAATCTTGAAACAAAGATTGCTTCTTTCTTAAAAAAATCTTCCGATTGTTCTACCATTTTTACCACAGGATATACTGCTAATAGCGCTACCTTACTAAGCTTACTGCAAAAAGAAGATATAGCAATAGTGGACAGAGCCGTGCATACGAGTGTATTTGAAGGATTAATGATGACGAACGTCCGGCTTATGGTGCACAATAATATGGAGCATCTGGAACGTATTTTAAAAGAGGTCAGGGACAAGTACAGAACCGTGTTGGTGATAGTGGATGGAGTATATTCACAAGATGGGGATATTTCTCCTCTCCATGAAATTGAAGAAATCACGCATTCACATGGAGCATTTTTGATGGTAGATGATGCTCACGGAGTTGGGATATTGGGAGAAACAGGTAGAGGTGCGCTGGAGAAATTTAATCTTCTTAATAAAGTGGACATCCTTACCGGAACCTTTAGTAAAACGTTTGCAAATATTGGAGGTTACGTAATTTCTAATCCTGAAATAACCAATTTTTTAAAATTTCAATCCCGCCAACAAATATTTTCGGCGACTGCCAGCCCGGCCAGCGCAGGGATTGCAAAAGCAATAGAAATTATAGATGAAGAACCTGAATGGCAACAAAAACTTTTAGAAAATATAGCTTATTTTAAAAGTGGATTGGTAAATTTGGGATTGGATGTAGGAACAACAGCTTCTGCCATTATACCGGTAAAGATAGGGGACCCGCATGTTACGGGAGATGTAGGCAAGGTTTTGCTGGAGTTAGGTATTTATACCAATCCCATTTTGTATCCGGCAGTCGCAAAGAAGGATGCGAGAATCAGGATGAGCCTGATGGCTACGCACAAAAAAGGTCAACTTGATAGAGCACTTGAAGCCTTTGAATACATAAATAAGAAATTTAAATTATCTGAATTAAAAAAAAGAGATGAAAAAAAGAAAGGTACACAAAGGGGAAATTTATGATAAGGAGCGTACGAAACAAAAATTTGTTGATGCCGTAGGAAAAATTATCAGAACAAAAGGTTATACGGCATTGGGGATCAATAAGATTGCTGAAGTTGCAGGGGTCAACAAAAAGTTGATATATGTTTATTTTGGAGGCGCGAATAAACTTATTGAAACATACATCAAGCAGCAGGATTATTGGATGAGTTCTTCATTAGACAATGAATCATTGGTTAAAGAACATTCCGAAGATTATGCGGAGCGGTTAGCTCCTGCGTTGTTGATAAAGCAATTTGAACATATTTTTAAAAATATAGAGATTCAAAAAATACTGACATGGGAAATAGTTGAGAAGAATAAATTAATGCGCAAAATTGCAGATGAAAGAGAGCTGTTGGGATCGGAGCTTTTCAAATTAACCGATCCATTATTTAAAAATACAAATATTGACTTGAGAGCTTCCTACGCCATAATGGTTGCAGGTATCTATTACCTTATACTTCATTCGTCTGTAAACGGCAGTACTTTCTGCGAAATTGACATTTCTAAGGAAGATGACAGGAGGAGAATTTTTAAAGAACTTAACAGAATGATAACTTCTGTTTATAATGAAGCTAAGCGTATAAAAAAAAGTAAAGCGAAGTAGTTATTGGTAATATGCTACCGTAATGTTAATCATGAATTGACGGATAAAGTTTTTTCAATTCCACTCTTGTGTCTTTAGTTTTAAACGATAGTGCAAAACAAATTGTGAAAACCGATTAAGCAACTGCATTCAGAGGCGGCATCTGTTGTTAAAGATGAGAGTTAATACCGATTGTAAATTCGTTCAAATAAACCGGAATCTTCAATAATAAACAAATTTCATTGGACTCCACGACTGTATCATCAGCATTATACAAAAAGTTTTGGACTAATTTGTGACTCAATTTGGTATAGCCATATTTTTAAAAGCTCCGTCGTGTCAGCCAATATTCCCAAAAGGTGAAAAAACAAAGGTGGTCGCCTTTGTACATATTTAACACCGTTCAGCCGGCTTTTTGCACTGATAGAAGGTGCCGGTACGAAAAAAGCCCCAAAAAAGGGGCTTCTTAATAATAAATTATAATGGGACGATTACCAGCTTCCGCCGCCACCGCTACGATCACGGTATCCGCCGCCGCTTCCACCTTTCTTGTAGCCGCCGCCACCACCGCCATAGGGTTTCTTTTTGTAACCGCCGCTTCCAGCTTCTTTTGGTTTACTTTCGTTCACCACAATGTTTCTGCCTCCAATTTCAAGCCCGTTTAATGCCGTAATGGCAGCATTCGCTTCATCATCATTAGGCATTTCTACAAAACCAAAACCTTTGCTACGGTTATTGAATTTGTCTAAAACGATCTTTGCAGAAGACACTTCACCGTGCTCAGCAAATAATTTTTCTAAATCCTGGTCTTTTAGTGTCCAGCTAAGATTTCCAACGTAAATGTTCATTTTGTTTAAGTTTTTAAAAATAAATGAGAGTGATAACCAGTACTTAAGATGGATGAACATTTGAACATATTCAGAATTCTTTATTACTGAGAATACACCAAATAAAAATCAAAAGTAAGCAAAAATTATTCCAAACAAGATTTTATTTTTTTTTCTACAAAAAAATAGTTCCTTAAAAAGGAGGGTTTATAAAACTCTATTGGAACCAATTCCAAAATTATTCTGCAACTACTTCAAAATCAATCACTGTGCTGTGCCCATTGCCAAAGTCTATAGTAGCTTTGTGGGTGCCTAATTCTTTTACCTCTTCGTTGATTGATATTCTTTTGCGGTCAATTTCGTATCCTTTCTGCTCGCGAATGGCGCGGCTGAGCTGCAATGTGGTTACACTGCCGAATATTTTACCGGAGGTACCGGTTTTTGCACCCAGCTTTAATGGAGCTTCTGCCAGCTTTGCCACAACATCATTTATTGCAGCCAACATAGCATCTTCTTTCTTTTTGGTCAGTTTCAACCTTTCCTGCAACCGGGCATTATTTCCCGGGGTATTTTCTACCGCCAGTTTCCGGGGTAATAAAAAGTTGCGGGCATAACCATTTTTTACGGTTACTACTTCGTTGGCAGCTCCCAAATGATCCACATCGTGTACTAAAATTACTTCCATACTATTTGTTTTTTTCCCAATGAATCAAAGGCTTCATGGTCCCCCGCTTTAGTAAAGGGTTAGGGAAGGCCTTGTTATAAAAACTTAATTACCAACGCATTACACAATCAGATGCTTCGCATCGTCTTGGGCGCATTGGATTTGTTTTTATTTCATAAGATCTGTAACGTAAGGTAAAAGTGCCATTTGCCTGGCTTTCTTAATAGCATCGCTCACCTGGCGTTGCGCTTTAAGGCTATTACCAGTGATGCGGCGCGGTAAAATTTTACCCTGCTCGTTTAAAAATTTTTTCAAAAAATCTACGTCTTTGTAGTCCACGTAGCGGATACCGTATTTTTTAAAGCGACAAAACTTTTTGGGCCGTTTGTCTGCTTTTATAGCGGTAAGGTATTTAATCTCATTTTTTGCCATAATATTATGCCTCCACTGCTTTTTCGGTTCCGGTAGAAACGCCTTTAGCCTTTTTTGCATTATACTCAACGGCGTGTTTATCGAGTTTCGTGCATAGTTGACGCATTACATTTTCGTCGCGTAAAAGCTGAATTTTCAACTTTTCATTGAAGTCGGATGGCGCAGTATATTCCATTACCCAGTACAAACCCGTAGTTTTTTTCTGGATGGGGTACGCCAGTGATTTTAATCCCCAGGCTTTTTCGTGTACGATAGTGCCGCCTGAATCGGTAACCAAACCGGCGTATTTTTTTTGAGCAGCTTTGTACTCATCGTCACTTAAAACGGGGGTAAAAATCACCATCAATTCGTAATTGTTCATTACCCTGTTGTTTTTGACCTGTTTTGAAACAGGCAGATTAAAAAATAAATTTCACACCCTTAGTTTTTCTTAAGGGGGTGCAAAAATAGTTATTTTTATGCATATTGACTATATTTTTTTGAAAACTTCTGTAAACGGGCAGGATAAAGCAAATGACCAATGCTGAACCTGGGTTTTTAGCACGAATCATATAAATCGTAGGCAACTGATACCAAAATTAGTAGCTTGTATATCAAAATGTTAAAAAAACGATGGGTGGTAGGTCTGAGATTTATAAACGCTGTAAAAAGAGGGTTTATTTTTTGTATTTCATCTAATTTGTACTACCTTTGCGCGCTAAAATACAGAATATAAACAATCGGATGACATTTTAAAAGACAAAAAGATGCCACTTACAAAAGAAAGAAAAACAGAGATTATTACAGAATTTGGGGGTAGCGCCACCAATACCGGGTCTATCGAAGGCCAGATTGCACAGCTGACGGCCCGCATTTCGCAAATTAGCGCCCATTTGAAAGAAAATAAGAAGGATTTCTCAAGCAACAGAGGTTTGATGCAGATGGTAGGAAAACGCAAAAGTTTGCTGGCTTATTTGCAAAAACACAATCTACAAGGATATCGTGCTTTGATTGAAAAACTAGGCCTGAGAAAATAAATTTACCCGGCCCGCGGTTTGGGAATTTATTTTTAGCCAAAGTTTGAAGTTAAATCGAGCTTTTTTATAAAATTATTTATTCCCAATGCCTAAAAGTGTTGGGAATATGTGTTTTTTATCAGCTTGTTTTTTTTAAGTTGCTTGGTATTGAACCGGGCTACAAAAACTCAACCCCATCTCTTGCGGCGTGCGATTCTGGCAACAATTCAATAAAAAATAGAGAGAAATTAAAAACTCTAATACAAGCGTAAGCCAAAACGCTCATTTCAAACCTCATACAAACAATATTATATGTTACAACAACCAATAAGGAAAACTTTTGATTTAGGAGACGGCAGAGAAATAAGCCTCGAAACCGGCCGAATTGCCCGCCAGGCAGATGGTTCGGTAACCGTAAGAATGGGAAAGTGCATCCTATTAGCTACAGTGGTGGCTAATAAAGACCCCAAACCCGGGCAGGATTTTTTCCCGCTAACGGTAGATTATCAGGAAAAATTTGCTTCTGCAGGGCGTATTCCCGGGTCTTTCTTTAAGCGGGAAAGCAAATTAAGCGACTATGAAGTACTGATTAGTCGTTTAATTGACAGGGCCTTACGACCTTTGTTTCCCGATGATTATTTTTGTGAAGTGCAGGTGCTGGTTACGCTTATCAGCAGCGACCCCGAAATTTTGCCCGATGCATTAGCCTGCCTGGCTGCTTCTGCTGCCCTTGCAGTGAGCGATGTTCCTATTAAAGAAATTATCTCAGAAGTTCGTGTGGGACGCGTCAACGGGCAGTTTATCATCAACCCTACCCGTAGCCAGATGGAAAACGTGGATATGGATTTCATTGTTGCGGGAAGTACAAAAAACCTGGTGATGGTAGAAGGAGAGAGTCAGGAGTGTAGCGAAGAAGATCTTGTACGCGCTTTAGAAATTGCTCATGATGCGATCAGAATTCAAATTAAAGCACAGGAAGAACTGCGCCAACTGAAAGGTGTAACTGCAAAAAGAGAATATACTAAGCCGGAACAAGACGAAGTGCTGAGAGCAGCCGTGAATACCTTTGCTTCTGAAAAGGTAAACGAAATAGCGAAAGGAAAACTAAGTAAACATGAGCGTAGCAACAAATTCGACGAAGTAAAAGAAGCACTGATTCGTTCTTTAGAAGAAGCAGCAACCGAAGAAAATCCTTTTACGGACGAAAAGAAGAAAATGGCGGGTGGTTATTACCACGATCTGCAATACGATCTGGTTCGGAAAATGATCTTAGATGAAAAAATCAGGTTAGATGGGCGAGGATTAACTGAAATTCGCCCCTTAGATATGGAAGTGGATGTATTGCCCTCGCCCCACGGCTCTGCCTTATTCACAAGGGGAGAAACGCAATCGCTTACCACCGTTACCTTAGGCACAGGTCAAGATGAGCTTCTGATAGAAACGGCTGCTACTTCTCACTATTCTAAATTCATTTTACACTACAATTTCCCTCCTTTTTCAACGGGGGAAGTTAAAATGATGCGCGGACCCGGCAGAAGAGAAGTAGGGCACGGAAATCTGGCGATGCGTTCGTTAAAGCAAATGATGCCTTCCAATGGCGATTTTGGTTACACCGTTCGCGTGGTAAGTGATATATTAGAATCGAATGGATCTTCGTCCATGGCTACGGTTTGCGCCGGTTCTTTAGCTTTAATGGATGCGGGGGTTCCCTTTCCAAAACACGTTGCTGGTATAGCAATGGGCTTAATTACCAAGGATGAAAAATATTCGGTATTAAGTGATATTTTGGGCGATGAAGACCATTTGGGCGACATGGACTTTAAAGTTACCGGTACGCGTGATGGAATTTGTGGCGTACAAATGGATATTAAAGTAGATGGCCTTTCTATGGAGGTGATGAGGCAGGCCCTTCAGCAGGCTCGAGACGGAAGGCTCCATATTTTGAACCACATGTACCAGGCGATGCCTGCGGCCAGAGAAGATGTGAAACCTCATGCACCGCGGGTGGTACGGATGTTTATTGATAAAGAGTTTATTGGCGCAGTAATAGGGCCCGGTGGAAAAGTGATTCAGGAAATGCAACGCGAAACCGGTACCACCATCAACATTGAAGAAGTAAATAACCGGGGAGAAATTAGCATATTTGGGGTAGAGAAATCTGCAGTGGAAAAAGCCGAAAGCTGGATTAAAGGAATTGTAGCCGTACCTGCTGTGGGAGATGTATATGATTCTACTGTAAAATCGGTGATGCCTTTTGGTGTGTTTGTTGAGTTTCTGCCAGGCAAACAAGGTTTGGTACATATAAGTGAAATAAGCTGGAAACGTTTGGAAACTTTAGATGGGTTGGTTAAGGAAGGCGATGCCATGAAGGTAAAACTAATTGGCACAGACCCTAAAACCGGCAAGTTTAAACTTTCAAGAAAGGTATTGATGCCCAGACCGGAAAGAAAACCCAACCCTGAGGAAGGAGGCGAGCAGCCCTCTCACAACGGCCAATAACCAATTAGAAACTATTTATAAAGCAAAAATCCTTTAGCACCTGTAAACGGCATAAAACGCTGGAGCAGGTACTAAAGGATTCTTTTTTGATGCAGGCACACGGTAGTTTTTTTAAAAAAAACGTTACGGTTGTGTCGTATCCTGCCCATAAAAGCCCTATTTATTCGGTAGCTTTTTTAAAAACAAACCTGCAAATTGTTTTTGATCTTTCCTATCTTTGATGTTTAATGAAGCTTTCCACTAAACATTTGCTCGGAATTAAAGACCTCTCTGCAGAGGACATTTCCATTTTTCTGAATACGGCCACCCAATTTAAAGAAGTATTGCAGCGACCGGTTAAAAAAGTACCGTCGTTGCGCGATATTACCATTGTGAATTTGTTTTTCGAAAACTCTACACGTACCCGTATTTCTTTTGAGCTGGCCGAAAAAAGGCTTAGTGCCGATACCATAAACTTTACCGCTTCGGGATCGTCTGTTTCCAAAGGCGAAACTTTGTTGGACACCGTCAACAACATACTTTCCATGAAAGTAGATATGGTTGTCATGCGCCATAGTGCCACCGGTGCCCCTCATTTTTTGGCTCAGCATATACCGGCAGCTATTGTAAATGCAGGTGATGGCGTAAACGAGCATCCCACCCAGGGACTTTTAGACGCTTTTTCAATAATTGAAAAATTGGGAAAATTACAGGGAACGAAAGTGGCAATCATTGGCGATATTTTGCACAGCAGGGTAGCGATGAGCAATATTTATCTGCTGAAAAAAATGGGAGCTGAGATCACCGTTTGCGGCCCTCCAACCCTAATTCCAAAATATATGAACGAGGCGTTTGACGTGAACGTGAGTTACGATTTGAAGGAAACACTGAACTGGTGCGATGTAGCCAATGTTTTGCGCATTCAGTTAGAAAGGCAGAACCAGGTATTATTCTCTTCATTAAGGGAGTATAACCTGTCCTACGGCATCAGCCTAAGGTTATTGGAAAGTTTGAAGAAAGATATTGTCATAATGCATCCGGGTCCCATCAACCGAGGGGTAGAATTAGATAGCGATGTGGCAGACAGTGGCCATTCCATCATTTTACAACAGGTTGAAAATGGGGTAGCGGTTCGAATGGCTGTATTGTACCTGCTTGCCAATAAAAATCAATAATCTGCTGTTTGAAGAATACCCCTATTCTCCAATGTTTGATTTTAGGGTAAAACCACAAATGGTGTCGTCCCTTGATGAACCAACTCGTTTATCAGATATTTTCTGAAAAGCTGATCTGTAAGCAAACGTGAGCCTTTTTGGATAACCAATAAATCCTGTTCCTCATTGGTAATTACCTGCTGTAAGCTTTGGAGTTCCTGGGTACTGCGATACACATGGAACGAGGTTTGGAATTTGTGTGCGAATAGTCTTGTTAGTCCTAAAAGAATTTTTTCTATTGGAGCGGTATCCTCCTGTGGCTGCGCCCAATAAAAGAAAGTAACTGAAATTGACAGTTTCTCAAAAAAATCGAAAAAGCTATTGAGCGCCAATATATTTACAGGATGTTTTTGTGTAATCCCAACAAAAATTCTATTTAGTGAAAATTGAGAAAGTCCCTTTGGAATAGCAGCTACAATAGCCTGGGAATTTTCTATTACCTGAATAGCGGTGCCGCCCCACACAAATTTTTTAAAAAAACCTGAAGGCTGTTTCAGCCCAATAACTATAATGTGTTCGAAGGGGTCTGCAAGAAATTCTCTGATTTGATTCACTAAATTTTTTTCCGAGGCTCTAACAACTATTTTTTTATTTGCAACCGTCAGGGACTGTTTCAGTTTTTTTAGTTTTTTCAGTTCCTCTTCGTTGGCAAGTTTTAACAGCGTGTCTTTATTCTTTTTTTCAATCATGCCAGGTATTACAGGCATGGTTTGATGCAATAGCACTAATGAGGCTATTTGATCGGTAGCCCAATTATCGGCGTATTGCACAAGATCAGAGGAACTTTCTGATAAATCTGTTAATACAATCAATCGTTTATTCATAATTTTTCAAGCTGCTTTTTCGATATTCTTTTAAGCGTAATAAAAAGTCATCTAGTTCAGTTTGCTCATCATAAAGCAGATACAACAAGTCGCCTTCTCTAATACTATCGGTACCTTCGGGTGCAAAATACTTATCCGAACGTTTGATTAACGCGATAGTTGCACGGTGCCCTAAGTTTAAATTTACGATTTTTTTATCAATTGCATCATATCCAGCTTGTACAATAATTTTCTCCATCTTTTTTTTAGGGGGTGCCAGAATGAGTTTTTCGGTTTGTGACAAGGGTTTTACCTTTGCGGGTAGTGCTACGTGTAACCATCTTGCGACCGGGCCTAAGGTGGTTCCCTGAATCATGACGGATGTTACGGAAATGAAAAATACAATATTGAAAATCATCTCGGCTTGATCAATACCAGCTAACAACGGATAGGTAGCAAAAACAATGGGAACTGCCCCTCTCAATCCAACCCATGAAATATACAACCTTCTTCGCATCTTCATTTTAAATGGTAAAAGACAGAGTAACACACTTAATGGGCGGGCTACAAGTATTAAAAATATTGATACCAGCAAACCAATGCCTGCAACCGCAACAATACGGGATGGAAAAACGAGTAGCCCCAAAGTAAGAAATAGAACGATTTGCATTAGCCAGGCTTGGGCATCATAAAGCTTCAGAATTGTCTTTTTAAAAACAAAATTTTGATTTCCTAAATAAACAGCTGCAATATAAATAGCCAAAAACCCATTGCCTCCAATAAAATCGGTGAACGAAAAAGTGATGAACATCAAGGATATCATCAATACAAAGTACAAGCCTTCATAATCCAGGCGGATCCTGTTCATAATGTATTTGCTTAACATTCCGAAGAGAATACCAGCAATACTTCCAAAAATCATTTGTTGCAAAAACAGGGGAATAATGGAGAAAAAACTTTTGTCCTGGTTCACTACCAATGTTAAAAAGGCAATGGTGAGTACGTAAGCCATTGGATCGTTACTACCGCTCTCCAATTCCAAAGTGGGTCTTAGATTAGATTTTAATGCCAGGTTCTTAGATCGCAAAATAGAGAAAACAGCAGCTACGTCGGTTGAAGACACGATGGAGCCTAAAAGCAAACTTTCGTATATTGTAAAATCTGTAACAAAATAAACAAAACCGCCCAATAGAATAGCAGTAAGCAAAACGCCGAGTGTAGAAAGTATAGCTCCCTGCCCGAGGATGCTTCGCACGGACGACCAGTTGGTATCGAGACCTCCTGAAAACAAAATGAAGTTCAGAGAGACTACACCAATTAATTGTGCAACTTTGGGATTATCAAAATCAATTCCTCCAACACCTTCGGATCCGGCCAACATGCCGACCGCTAAAAATATTAATAGTGTAGGCACGCCAAACCGGAAAGAGGTTTTTCCCGCAAATATGCTTACGAGCAATAAAATAGATCCAATTAAAACGATATTCTCTCCGGTTATGTTCATGCCGTTGCCATCTTTACTCTTTTATAAGGTTGGGTTTATTATGAAAAAATGAAGAATATCTTAAAATAATCCTAGCTAACAGGTTTGGAACCCATTTCAACCAGGGGTCAAAAATAAATGATTTTCTCGATTTTGGAAAACAAGGTAGCGGTTCGAATGGCTGTATTGTACCTGCTTGCCAATAAAAGCAACTAAACAGATTTTGCTGACGGGATTCATACAGCTCTAACCCCTTCCAATTATTAATTTCTCCCCGATTTATTGTTACGGACAGCCGCGGCCTCTGTCAATTCTTTCAGTTTGCCACTTCTGTTGATCTGAAAAGCATCTACTACTTTATTTTCCTGATCCCGAACTTCCACACTTATAAATTCATTGTTCACTTTTACATGGGCAATTTGCTTCTGACCTAAAACTAAAATAGTGAATTTGTTTCCATCCGCTTCCCCCGGATTAATTCTTTTAAAACGATGTTCATGCCCGGCAAATATCAGGTTGATGTTTGCTGAATTTGCAGTTTGTGTCCATTTAGCAGTTTCACCCTCTTCCATCCACCCCCATTGGGGATCGTGCATTAGCACAATCCTGAAAGGAGCACCCTTCACAGATGGATCCGTGGCTACATGATTTTTAAACCAAGAGAGCTCTTCCTTTCTATATTCCTTCAAATTATTCAGTCCTGAATAAACATTCGTAGAATCGGGTTTGTCTTCGCCGGTATCTAAAATAATAAAATGAGCAGGTCCATGATTCGTGGCAAAATAAAACTTTCCGGTATGGTTTGGCATATAATCGTACCAACTTCTTGCAAAAGGCCCTCTAAGATCATGGTTTCCCCGGGCATAGATAAAAGGTACCTGCGAGCCTAAGCCACTGGCAATGGGTGAAAGCCAGTTTCGAAACATTTGTTTCTCGCTCTCAGCCGAATTCAGGGCGTCGCCCGTCTGAACAAAAAAATCAGTATTAGGCCAATCCACCATTTTTAAAAGATTTTGAATGTTCGGAATGTTTTCATGGGTATCCGTTATAACGCTGAATGTGGCGCCCGGTTTTTTCTTGCTAAATGTTGTGAATGTGTAAACGGCACTTTCTACCCAATTTCCCATATCGGGCCAATAGGGTTTTAATTTCACTACCATTCTCGACATTACTTTGTACTCGTAGGTGGTTCCGGGCTTAAGATTGGTAATTCTAATCGTATGTTTTGTATCCACCGGAATCAAACCGTTTATTTGTTTTTCAGCGGTATGCAGCAACCCCTTCCCCTTTTCGCCATATACTATTTTCGATTGGCATTCCGAGTCTGTCAACCAGGCGATGGTGATCCCCGTTTCGGCGGGGTCAACAAGGTAAGGCTGTTGGATGATTACGGGTGTGGTATCGTAAACTTTATAGGGTGTATGTTGGGCGTTAAAAACGTTTGCATAAAGTAGGCCAGCAACCAGGACGATTAATTTAATTAGATTTTTCATACTCTTTCGTATAAAATTGTTTTCGATTGATAAATAGACTTTTTAAAAAGAAGTTTCGAAAAAATGGGTACCGGAAAAAATTGTTTGCGTTACACAATAGCTCTTCTTTTTAATTGGTTCAGGTTCACGGAGTATCGGTTGTAGTGCCAGAAAATTGCAAGGATACTGAATCTGTCAATTTATTACGACTTCAAAAAACTTTATCGGGCTCTCCATTTTACTGCATTAAAACCCAGACTTCCCAAAGGCGTTGAAGGGTGCAGATCTCAAAAAAAGAGGCAATCGGCTCGCTCGATAGTAGTACGG
Organism: Niabella sp.; assembly: GCA_039811305.1. Taxonomy (GTDB): domain Bacteria; phylum Bacteroidota; class Bacteroidia; order Chitinophagales; family Chitinophagaceae; genus Niabella. The sequence goes on along the minus strand of JBDHYK010000053.1, from coordinate 1,995 downwards.
CCGATTGCAAAAAACTGCCAAAAAGAGGTTCATTTTTATTTCGTTCCCAAATTTTTTATCCTCAGGTTTCTGAATTTTAATGGGGAACCATGTCCTAAAAAGCCAATATGTCCCGTTTTATTTAACAGGCCTGGGTGGGCTTTCCCATCGGCGGTGGCAGTATTGTTTTTACTGGCCTTGGCAATATCTCCGTCTAAAATTACTTTTCCATTTAATGTAATGGTGATATGGTTCCCCACAGCTTTTACTTCCTGAGAGTTCCATTCCCCCACGGGTTTTAGGTAGCCACGTAAGGCCGGAATAACACCATATACAGAACCGTGGTATTGATAGTTGTGCAGATCTTTGTAGATGGGGTCTTCGTTGTCTAAGATTTGAAGTTCCATACCCTCGTAGGCTGCATCGCCTTCTGTAGGAGTACGAATACCGAGGCCATTATTTGCCCCCGGAGTGAGTTGAAATTCAAAACGCATCACAAAGTCACTGTATTCTTTTTGAGTGTAGATGTTCTTGTTCATACCCGCTGGCGCTTTAGGTCCGGGATCCGAAATGATCATACCTTCCTGGGCGTAGTAATTTACGGTATTGCCGATCCAGCCGTCTAAATTGACTCCGTTAAACAGAGGTACAAACCCTTCTTTTTTTTCCTGCTCACTCACTGAATAGGGTTTAGCACGGGGAATTTCACGCACATACACATCGCGAAATTCAAGGCGAGTACCATGAGCCTGCAGTTCAATAGCCTCTTTATCAAAAATAGGAAGCTTACGATCCCAATAATTTTCAAGGGTTATATTATCCGTAACTAATTGACCGTTAAGATATACCGTTACTTTATCGCCGATCATTTTAATACGGAAGGTATTCCATTCGTTGATGGGGTTATCGGCTACCAATAGTGGGGTGCTACGGTTTTTTGTATTGTTGTATAATCCCCCCGATCCTACCTGGGCGCCCACTTCACGGCGGGAGGTGTCCCAGGTTTGCACCTGTGGCGAACCTCTGAGATACACACCACCATCCCCTTTGGCCTCCATGCGCCAGTCCACAAACAGTTCAAAATCTTCATACATTTTTTCCGATACCAGATTGTTGTATCCTTTGCCTTCAAAAACCAATACGCCGTTTTCCACTTTCCAGTCTTTTCGCATTTGCTCATCGGCAGCTTTTTGTTTTTCGGAAAGTTCTGTAGAGGACATTTTGGCGCGGGCTATTGGGTTTTCTACCAAACCTTTCCAGCCCGTAAGGTCTTTTCCGTTAAACATAGGCACAAAGCCTCCTTCCTTTGGCAAGGTAGCCAGATGGCGGATTAATGCCTCTTTCAGGTAGTTAGACTCTGCATCTTTATTGAGTGCAATCGCTTTTTGGGCAATGTCTTCCACCATTTTCCCGACTAGCTCTTTATGATCTAATACAATATTAATAACTGCCTGAACGGCATTTTGCTGTAATGCAGCATCATCTAAGTATTTTGATACAAACACTAATGCCGGCAAGCTGCTGTTTTCTGAGATGCCTCTTAACACAGCTTTTTTCTGTGCCAGATTGGTTGTTAGTTCCATCGCGTTTCTAAACAGTAGCACTTTCTGGTCCAATGGGTTTTTAGATTTATTGATGCCCTCAATAAAACTATTTAAAACCTGGTTTCGGGTGTCGCCGGTACTTTGTTTGCTAATTTCATATAGGGGTTCTAATACATTCTGGTCGCCCCAGCTCGTCAACGCTTGTAGAGCGGCAGTTTTTTGAGATGGATTACCAGTTTTGTACTCGTTCAGTACAATGCCCAGGGCTTCTTTTCCACCAATGCCCGCTAAAGTGGCATAATAAGCTACCGGGTTTGCCCCCGGACTTTGCATCAGGCTTTTTATGTCGCTAATTGCTTCGGCCGGGTTGTTTTTCTTTTTAATTACAGAAGTTAAGGTTTGCTGGCAGGCAGCTACCAGTTCTTTTGTATTGGCATTATTTAAGAGGGTAGCAATTCTGCCAATATCTGCC
>JBDHYK010000052.1:0-15505 GCA_039811305.1 Niabella sp. | reverse complement strand
GCATAATAATTTTCAGAAGATTATCTTTGCAACGTGAAATTATAAATATAAAATTATCAAAGAATCGTTATTTATCAATATATTAGCATCTTATATTGTCACCGAATTTGAATATGGAGTACGAAATTAAAAAGCACGATAAGTTTAGTTATATCGAAGAGGGTGAGGGAGAGCCGCTGGTTTTGCTTCATGGCTTATTTGGTGCATTGAGCAATTTTAGCACATTGATTCAACACTTTAGAAACTTTAATAAAGTGGTGGTTCCCATGCTTCCCCTGTTGGATATGGACATTTTAAACACCAGCGTAAGTGGTTTGGCAAAATACGTGGGTCGTTTTATTGAGTTGCAGGATTACAAAAATGTTCATCTGTTAGGAAACTCATTGGGAGGGCATGTGGGCTTGGTTTATTTGTTGCGATCCGAATCGCCAAGAATTAAATCAGTAATCCTTACTGGAAGTTCAGGGTTGTTTGAAAGTGCTATGGGAGACAGTTTCCCAAAACGGGGAGATAAAGATTATATTCGGGCGAAAACGCAATATACATTTTATGATCCCGCAATGGCTACGGATGAGTTGGTGGATGAGGTGTTTTCCATTACCAACAACCGACTGAAAGCTATAAAGATTATTGCATTGGCAAAGAGTGCCATACGCAATAACCTGGGCGAAGAACTAAAAAAAATAACAATCCCTTCTCTTTTGGTTTGGGGCAATGATGACAAGGTGACACCACCCTTTGTAGCAGAAGAGTTTCACAAATTGTTGCCTAATAGCGAATTACATTTTATTGACCGATGCGGCCACGCACCTATGATGGAAGTTCCCGACGAGTTTAATAAAATATTGTTTAATTTTCTTGAAAAACTAAATAGCTCTGCAACAAAGGGTTAAGAGAATTAGTCTTATACATAAATGGGTGCCATGTTAGTAAAGGATCTTCCTATTGGAGACGTGCGGCATTTAGAAATTTCTGATACCGTACAAGCAGCGTTAGACTGCATGCAGGCAGATCATGTCCGGCACCTTGCGATAACACGAGGCGAAGCATTTGAAGGAATTTGCGCCAAAGACCAGTTGCAGGACGAAGATCCGGATTCCATTTTAGAAACGCTAGCCCCCTATTTTATAAAAGAGTTTGTAAGAGAAGAGGATCATTTTTTAAGCGCTGTTTCGTTAGCGGGCCAAAAACATCTGACCGTGATCCCCGTGTTAGATGCTAATGGCAGGCTAACAGGGTGCATAGAAGCAGGACAATTGCTAAAAAAGGTAGCTGATTTTTTGCGCCTGAAAGAACCTTCCGGTATGATTGTGCTGGAAATGGACAGCCTTCAGTATTCTTTTTCTGAAATAAGCCGGATTATTGAGGCCAATGACGCACAAATCACGCAGCTTAATACTAATAAAAACGAAGAGCAGGATACGATGGAGGTGACTGTTTTTGTGAATAAAATTGAAATATCAGATATCGTTGCCAGTTTTCAACGACATGGTTATAGCGTAAACTACTATTTTGGCGAGGAGTTATACAACAATGAGTTAAAAGATAATTATGAAAACCTTATGAATTATCTAAACGTATAATTTTGCTACCATCTCCTCATCCGTACTATTTTTTGGCTGTTTAAATGCAAAAATTTAAATGCTATATATTTTTTTTGCTTTTACTGTTTACAGGTATCAGCTTGCGGGCACAGTCCGATATGGCCAGTGCAACAACGCCTGTCAATCCCTCCCGTTTGAATACGAATTCTGCCGTTGATACGTTTTTTGTGAATCATCACATAGAAGATTTGAAGGACAGTATTCTGGTTATTCGCAATATACTTATCGAGGGCAACAAAACCACTCGCCGTGTAATTATGCTTCGCGAGCTTCCTTTTAAAGAAGGAGACACCATACAGGCACGGGATTTGCCCGAAATTTTCAAGATCGGGCAAAAGCAACTCATGAATTTACAACTCTTTCACAATGCTTCTCTTGATATTGTAAGTGTTGAGGCAAACACTGTAGATTTAAAAATTACCGTAAAAGAAAGGTGGTACCTGTTTCCCCTGCCTTATTTTAAGCCGGTTGATCGCAACCTGAATCAATGGTTATTTGAAAAAGGAGCCAGTGTCAGCCGCCTCGATTATGGAGTAAAAGTACTATGGGGAAATGTAACCAGGAACAATGATAAGCTCAACTTTTATTTTGTTACCGGATATACCAAACAATTGCTGATAAGCTACCGGAGACCTTTTATAGATAAAGGCATGCGATGGGGTGCTAAAATAGATCTGGCATTAGGGAAAAACCGAGAAATCAACTACAACACCATTGATGACAAACAGGCTTTTCTAAAAAACGGAGACTATTTGAAAAACTTTTTTCGAAGCAACTTAGAAATCACCTACCGAAAAGAACTTTACACAAAACATGCGTTCGGATTGGGGTATCAAACCCTTAACGTTAAAGACACCGTATTAAAATTAAATCCAAACTATTTGTTTAATGGTGAAACCAGCATTGGTTATCCAACAATTTATTATACACTTTCTTACCAAAACCTGGATTATATACCCTACCCCACCAAGGGGTATACAGGCGAGGTGCATATCAGCAAACAAGGGTTCAATAAGGATATGAACCTGTGGCAATTGCGAGCCAAAGGAATGGGTAGCTGGCATTTATGGCGAAATTCATTTTATAACATCGGTGTATTAGGAGCCATAAAACTACCCTTTCATCAGCCCTTTTACAATAAACAGCTTTTAGGCTACGGTGATATGTTTTTAAGAGGCTACGAATACTATGTTGTTGATGGGGTTGCCGGCGGGCTCATCAATGCCTCTCTGGTACAGCGTTTGACAAATTTCAGTTTTCATATTCCACGAACCAAATGGCTGACTCCCCGATTGATTCCTTTAAAAATTTACGGTAAAATTTTTGGTAATATGGGTTATGTGTACGACCCAGACCCCAGCCCCAACAGGTTGCCCAGAAAACTGCTTTTTGGCGGAGGAATTGGCCTCGATATTTTCACAATGTACGATTTTACTCTAAATGTAGAATTCTCCTTTAATCAATTAGGACAAAACGGTTTATATTTACATAAGAAGGATATGTTTTAATTATGAAGTTAGCCGTTTATAGCAGAGGCATTGATGCCGAACAATATGCAGATGTGAGAACGTTTTTCGAGGAACTGAAAAACTACGAGTTGAACTATGTGCTGTATCAACCCTTGTTTGAGTCTTTAAAAGACGAATTGGCGTTACACCCGGATACTCCGGTTTTTCGCGGCCACGAAGACCTGGATAAAGACGTAGAATTCCTCATTGGGCTGGGTGGAGATGGAACCTTGTTAGATACCGTAACTTTAATCCGGGATAAACCCATTTCATTATTGGGGATCAATTTTGGGCGTTTGGGTTTTTTATCAAGCATTGGCCGCGACAACCTCAGCTTAGCCATCCGAGCCCTGGCTTACCGAACCTATGTAAGTGAAAAACGTTCGTTGGTGCATCTGGAAGCCGACCAGCCTCTTTTTGGAGACGTGCCTTTTGGGCTAAACGAATTTGCTATTCATAAACGCGATACGGCATCCATGATAAAAATAAACACCTACATCAATGGAGAGTTTTTAAATTCGTATTGGGCAGATGGTTTGATCGTGTCCACTCCTACGGGTTCTACCGGCTATTCGCTGAGTTGTGGAGGCCCCATCGTTTTCCCCGATTCACAAAACTTCATCATTACCCCCGTAGCGCCCCATCACTTAAATATGCGCTCCTTAGTAGTAAATGATAACAGTATTATCTCCTTTGAAATAGAAAGCCGATACGAGGATATCATTTGTGCTTTAGATGCCCGCAGGGAAATTGTTTCAAAAAATGTTTCGCTTGCTGTTCGAAAAGAAAAATTTAGTATTAACCTGCTTCGCCTTAGCGAAAACAATTTTCTGCATACCATTCAAACCAAGCTCATCTGGGGGCTTGATAAACGAAATCTTTAAGACAGGGGCGTGTTGAACAGTTCTCTGGCCTCTTCGTCCTGATATTTATCTATGAGTTGCAGCAATTGCCGTTTGAGTGTTTTTTCTATTTTTTTAGCTTTTTTAGATCCATAGATATTGTTCAGCTCGTTTGGGTCTTTTTGTAGGTCAAAAAGCTCCCAACTTTCCACTCTTTTGTAAAACCGGATGAGTTTGTAACGTTTGGTTTTAATGCCAAAATGGGGCGAAACGGCGTGTTCCCCATTCTCGTAGTAATGGTAATAGAGCGCATCGCGGGTACTGCGTTTTTCATTTTTTAAAAGGGGTAAAAACGATTCTCCCTGCATGGCTATGGGAACGGTGGCTCCGGCTGCTTGCAACAAAGTGGGTGCCAGATCCATATTCAATACAAAATTATTTATTAGGGTTCCCGGCCGTATTACACCGGGGTAGCGCATCACAAAGGGTGTACGAAACGATTCTTCATACATAAATCTTTTGTCAAACCAGCCGTGCTCGCCCATGTAAAACCCCTGATCTGAAAGGTAGATGACAATCGTATTTTTTGAAAGGTCTTTCTGGTCTAAGTAATTCAGAATCCTGCCAATGTTCCGATCTAAAGAGGTGGCAGTTGCCAGGTAGTCGCGCATATAACGCTGGTACTTCCATTCTGTAAGTGCATTACCACTTAGGTTTTGGGCCTTTAGGGTTTTATAAATATTTTGGTAATGATCCAGAAAAACTTTCTTTTGCTCTGGATTCATTCTCTTAATAGCTGCTATTTTATCGGCGTCCTCTTTTTTCTCAAACATTTTCAGGTCGTAGCCCATCTGCAGGGTTTTGGCTATGGACATATCCTGAACCGTAGCCGCTTTTCGTGTAGCGTAGTTGTCATAAAAAGTAGAGGGAAGTTCAAAAGTTTTATTTTCAAACAGGTTCAGATCTGGCAAATCCGGCATCCAGATGCGGTGAGTGGCTTTATGGCCAATGACGAGGCAAAAAGGCTTGTCGGCATTTCTTGTATCTAACCAGCGCTCTGCCTGTTCAGAAATTATATTGGTAACATAGCCTTCAATATGACTGCGTTTGTTCCCTGTGCTTATGAAATCGGGGTTGTAATAGTGCCCCTGGTCGGGTAAAATACTGTAATAATTGAAGCCCTGCGGAATACTGTCGCCCAAATGCATTTTCCCAATCCATGCCGTTTGGTAGCCTGCATCCTGCAATCGCTTCACGAAAATGTCCTGATTGAAATTGAAGTTGGAGTTTTCATTATCCTTAAAACCGTTGAGGTGGCTGTATTTGCCACTTAAAAAAGTAGCACGTGCAGGGCCGCAGATGGAATTAGTAACGTACGCGTTGGTAAATAGAGCTCCTTCCCGTGCCAACCTGTCTATATTGGGGGTCTGTGTAAGTTTGCTACCATACGCACTAATGGTTTGATAGGCGTGATCATCCGATATGATAACCACGATATTGGGTGCTGGCGGCTGCGCCTGACCGAGTTGAAAACTCAAAAACAGGACGGCGAAAAATCCAATAATCTTATTCATATTTGGCGAAGGTATAAAAAACACAGGCAACCGCTCTTTTCTACCACGCAACGGTTTTTATTCGCCGGTTGATTCCTTTTCTTTTTTCTTTTTCTTAAAGGGATTTGGGGGTTTAGGCGGTGGGGGCGGTTCTTTTCTTGCTTTTTCTACTTTTAGGCTATCGGGTGTTTTGCCTTCCTTTTTGTCTCGCTCTTCTTTGCTTTTTACGCGGCGTTCGTGCTCGCCTTTCCAAAAATCACGTTCATTTTCACCTACTTTTTTCCAAAATTGTCTTTGTTTTTCAGATCGGGATTCCGCAGTATCTGCCTTTGCTTGTTTTTCTTCGGGTGTTTTTTTTGCCTTTTGGGCTCCTGCCGGATGTAAACAAACAACGAATACCGTAAGTAATAATAATAACTTTTTCATTGTTGCCGGTTTTTTGGGGTTATCAGATAAAAAACAGATCTTTTGCCTGATAAAGTTATTGACATTTCTACGAATATTTTTTATAGAAGTGGAGTTTTTTTATAAAAAAGGTTAAAAATTTTGATGATGGATCACCCGTCGGGGGATAGGCTGCCTAAAACGAAGCCAGTTTGATGATGGTGCAATTCAATTTGGGAATTTATACACGGCCAAGCCCCAAACCAACAAGACTCCAAATCCTATAAGGATGATGCCATTGAGTTTGTTTACTAATTGAATATTATGTGGGGTGAGTTTATCGCGTATTTTCCCGGAGAGCATTACCTTGGTAATATCGGCGGCAAGAACCAATAACAGGCAAACCAAAAATAAAAGGATTCTTTCCTGTATGGTATGGTTGATGAAAGTAGTAGAGGCTGTGAGCCAGAACAAAAACACCGAAGGATTGAGCGTGTTCATGAAAAACCCAGACAGGAACATCTTTAAATAGTCTCTTTTTCGGAATGGCTCGTCCAAAGGCTTACCTTGTTCGTTTACCTTTATTTTCTTGAAAAAAAGAAAATAAACTCCAAGAATGATTAAAAAAGTACTGCCGGTGATGCCAATGACTTGTTTGTGTGCGTTAATGGCTTCAAAAAGTGCAGAAAACACATTACTGACAATGGCCAGGGTAAAATCGCTGGTAGAAACACCTGCAACAAAGGCGAAGCCCGCTTTGTGCCCGGCGTTGATACTGTGTTTGATAACTGAAAAAAGCACGGGGCCAACAGCGATACTTAGTAACAAGCCAAGTGTAATTCCTTTAAAAAAGGCCTCTATCATAAGTTGGTAAAAGTAAACAGTTTTTTACATGCAATACATTAAATATTGCCTGTTTTCAAGAAGTTATTCCATTCTTCCAGCATTTTCCCGTTTAAAACGCGGGGAAACTTGTGTTGGCTGCCTATTTTTCCTTTTGATTCCATAAACTTCAGAAAGGTTTCTTCGGGCAATATTTCCAGAAAGACTTCTTTAAGTGCGCTTGTCCGTTCCGTGGCGTAATCGTCGTTAATCTCTTTTAACTTATTGTCAATGAAGCAACGCAGTGCTTCGGCTTCTACGGGGTCATTGGTGGCCACATACCATTTATGGGCAAAAAGATTTTCGTAGGGGAAGCCTACCACAGTATATTCGGGAATACTGATGTTGAAATGGTTATTTGCCTCTTCGATGGCTTTGTTCATATTTTCAACACTCAGGTGCTCGCCTACGAGGCTTAAAAAATGTTTTATACGCCCGGTGATGACAATTTCGCAGCTCTCTGTATTTAAAAATTTAATAGTATCTCCAATTAAATAACGCCAGCTTCCGGCGTTGGTACTCATTAGTAATGCATATTCTTTGCCAACTTCTACTTCGTTGATGAGCTTTACATCGGGGTTGGACATCACATTTCCGTTGGCGTCAAAATTGTTGTGATTAAAGGGGATAAATTCAAAAAAAATGTTATTGTTGGTAATTAGCTGCATGCCTTCGGCGCGTTCCTTCATTTTATAACCGATAAAGCCTTCACTGGAAAGATAGTTTTCTACATAAATAATGGGTTTGCCCAAAAGTTTTTCAAATGCCTTTTTGTAAGGTTGAAAAGCCACGCCACCGTGTACAAAAACACCAAAATTGGGCCATATTTCATGTATATTATTAAGTTTATAATGAGAAATAACCATTTCCATACACATTTGGCACCAGGCGGGCACGCCTACAATACAGCCAATATCCCATTCTTTGGCGTGTTCTACAATCTCGTTTAGTTTTTGGTTCCAGTCCTTCATAGCGGCAATGCGCCCACCGGGTTTATAAAAAGTCTGAAACCAAAAGGGACGCTTTTTGGCCAATATGCCACTTAGGTCGCCAGCATACCAACCGGCGGCGCCTTTTTCTAAGTTGGTGGCACCGCCCAGCATTAAAAACCCTTTCGTTAAGGCCATCAAATTGGCTTCTTCATAGTTAAAAACACTGAGAACCTGCCTTAGATAGTTCACGGTATTGCTGCGCAGCAACTCGCTGGTTATAGGAATATATTTACTGGAAGCTTCCGAAGTACCCGAACTAAGCGCATAGTATTTTATTTTGCCCGGCCAGGTAACATCGGGCACTCCATCAAGTGTTTTTTTCCACCATTCATTGTAAATTTTATTATAATCGTGAATGGGAACATTTTTCTGAAACTCCTTTTCGATGTTTTTTTTGAGCAAAATATTATCAAAATGATATTTCTGACCAAAATTGGTAAACCGAGCCTTGGTCAGTAGCTTTTTCAGTACTTTTTTCTGTTGATTGGCAGCATCATTGGGCGGCAGGCGCAATGCGGCCGCAATGGGCTTCGGAATCTTTATGTCTATGATTGATGCCATATTTGCAACAGGGCTTGGTTTGGAATAGCGACGTTTTTTAAAAAAATTGAGGTACCGGCAAACAATTTTTGAACCTTTCAGCACTTTGCTCCTCTTTCAACGATCCTTGTTTGCAACGATTGGAGCCTGGGGTTTATTGTCTGATTCTGTTTATTTTTCCGTGTACCTGTTTCTATGCCAAAGATAGTATTGTATTGAAACATAACCATTTCATTTCTTAGTCTTTGGAAATTTTAGATCTTGTTTAAGAACTTTATTTCAGCTTTCGTTTTTTCTGTATCGCGGCTTGGGAGAATGCTGTATTGTCATCAACGTTATCTTTGCCGAATGTTACAATCAGTTTTACACGAAGCTGTTATGGCTGGAGCTCAGGAAATTAATCGCTTTTTCAATCAATCATTTAAAATTGAAAATAAAGAAGGGAGAAATAATCTTGTTACCGAGGCCGATCATGCTTCTGAAAAAGCCATCATCGGAGTGATTCAAAAATATTATCCCGATCATTACCTGCTTACCGAAGAAAGCGGGGAACTTGCCCAAAATTCACCCTATAAATGGATTATTGACCCTATTGACGGAACGATCAATTTTGCCCACGGCATTCCGTTGAACTGCGTATCGGTTGGCGTAGAATACGAAGGAGCACTTATTTTGGGAATGGTGTATAACCCCCATATGAACGAGCTGTTTTTTGCAGAAAAAGGGAAGGGTGCTTTTTTAAACGATAAGCCAATTCAGGTGAGTTCCGAAACCGATGCCATGAAGTCGTGCCTGGTTACCGGATTTCCGTATATGTACATCAATGCGCCCAATGGCCCATTAGAGGTTTTTGAAAGATTTATTAAGGAAGGCGTGCCCGTACGAAGGCTGGGATCGGCGGCTATAGACCTTTGCTGGGTGGCTGCTGGCAGGTTCGATGGTTTTTGGGAACACCGTTTGGAGCCCTGGGACAGCGCTGCTGGCGTTTTAATGGTTACCGAAGCAGGGGGACGTATTTCTCATTTTGACGGTTCGGCCTACAGTATCTACCGGCACCAAATATTGGCCACAAATGGCAGAATTCATGAACAAATGGTAAATATAATTAATAACAAAACAGCGCAATAGTTAATATGGCACAAAGAACAGAACTCTCAGAATTGGGTGAGTTTGGACTCATTGAGCATCTTACCAAAAATATTGAGCTGCAAAACGCCTCTACCTTATTGGGTGTGGGTGATGACGGCGCCGTAATAGATCACTTTGGCAAACAAACCGTTATTTCAACCGATTTGTTATTGGAAGGGGTTCATTTTGACCTTATGTACACTCCACTGAAACATTTGGGTTACAAAAGTGTGGTGGTAAATCTAAGCGATATTTATGCTATGAACGCCACGCCTACTCAAATTACTATGAGTATCGCCATAAGCAATCGTTTTGGGGTAGAGGCGCTTCATGAGTTTTATGAAGGGGTATATGCTGCTTGCAACCAATATGGGGTAGATTTGGTGGGCGGCGATACCACAACCTCACAAAAAGGATTTGTAATATCGGTTACGGCAATCGGCGAAGTAGCGCCTAACCGTTTTGTAAAACGAAGCACCGCGCAAAAAGGAGATTTGCTTTGTGTGTCGGGCGATTTGGGAGCCGCCTACCTGGGGCTTCTATTTTTAGAACGCGAAAAGAAAATATACCTGGAGAGCCCCGCCGTGCAACCCGATTTAGAAGGAGAAAGCTATGTAATTGGCAGTATCTTAAAACCAGAAGCGCGAAAAGATATCATTGAGTTTTTTGAGACTCAACAACTGATTCCTACCTCCATGATGGATATAAGCGACGGGCTTAGCTCCGAAATACTGCACATTTGCAAGCAAAGCCAGGTGGGCTGTGTGCTTTATGAAGAAAAAATTCCCATAGCCGAAGACACCCGAAATGCAGCTTTTAAGTTTAAAATAGATCCTACCGCCAGCGCATTAAGCGGCGGAGAAGATTATGAGCTGCTGTTTACGGTAGCACAGAAGGATTATGAAAAAATAAAAAACCATCCGGATATTTGTGTGATCGGATACATGACCGATGCTGCTGAGGGCGCCTATATCCACACAAAAGGAGGTAGCAAGCACGCTATAACAGCACAGGGCTGGAACCCGCTGAAATAATGGTATTTCAATTGACCCAATGAGGAGTTACTTTGTTTTATGGATGCTCATCGCTTTCAGTTCCTGCGTAGCAGGCAGAAAGGCTTACAATCCCGACAAAAAGTTCAGCCCCGCCCAATTACAACGAGACTTTGATTTGTACCGGAAGGTGCTGGAGGAGCGGCACCCTTCTTTATACTGGTACACCAGCAAGGTGGCAATGGACAGTATTTTTGAACAAGCACGCAGACAATTAGCGGATAGCATGACCGAAATAGCTTTCAGAAAGGTTTTAATGGTAACAACGGCCGCTATTCAATGTGGACACACTTCGGTAAAAGCTTCAAAAAAGGAGCTAAAGTACTTTGATACCCTCCAAACAAAGCCTCAGTTTCCGGTCAGTTTAAAAATTTGGAGTGACACAGCCGTATTAACCAAAAATACGTTTCAAAGTGAAAAAAAGCTGAGCTGTGGAGACAGGGTGGAAGCCGTAAATGGTATTTCAATGCTTCATTTGCTTGATACCTTCTATCATTATATTCCTGCAGACGGCGGTAACCAAGTCGCTAAAAACCAGTGGTTGAGCTCGGGAAACCGTTTTGGACTCTTATTCAACACAGTCTATGGCACTCAAAAAGAATTTACAATTCAATACACGGATACATCCGGAGTGATGAATCGTACTCTTTTAAAGCCAGTTGTCATAAAAAAAGATTCAATGGCGCAGCACAAAAAGAAACCTCAACCAAGGCCTGAAAAGAAATCAAAAGCTGCCCGGCTGAAGGAGATGCGTTCGCTGCAGATAGACAGTACCGGAACTACTGCCGTAATGGAACTGAACAGTTTCGCCAAAGGTCTCAGGTTGACTTCATTTTTCAGAAACTCTTTTCGGGAGCTAAAGAAAAAGGGGGTAACCCATTTGATTATAGACTTACGGCTAAATGGCGGAGGCCGGGTAGTCAGTTCCACACTTCTTACAAAGTATCTTGCTGACAAGAACTTTAAATTAGCCGATTCTTTATATGCAAGAACAAGAACCAGTCGTTACAGCAGGTATATTAAAGGAGATTTTTGGATGAAACTTATTGTAAAACTCAATACAAGGAAAAAAGCACCCGAGCAGTATCATTATGTGTTTTTTGAAAAACATTATTTTAAGCCTAAGAGGAAACACCATTTTGACGGACAGGTGTATATTCTTAGTGGCGGACTTACCTACTCTGCTTCTACCTTGGTGATGCAGGTGTTACGGCCACAACCGAACATTACCCTTGTGGGTGAACCCAGTGGCGGTGCGGCCTATGGTAATACAGCCTGGCTGATACCCGATGTAACGCTTCCTCAGACAAAAGTTCGATTTCGTCTTCCCCTGTTTCGTTTGGTTATAGACAAAAGCCAACCAAAAGACGGTCAGGGGGTTCTACCCGAAATTTGGGCCACCCCCTCAGCGCAAGCCATTAAAAATGGAGAAGATTATAAAATGCAAAGAGTACGGCGCATACTATCCGAAAACTGAATTATTGAAAAGCTAGTGGATATTTTTGCTGTGCCTCCTTATAGATTTGTTTATAGGTTTCTATGGCGGCAAGGCCGGCTACAATGAGTGCTGTAACAAAAAAGTTAACAACCAACTGAAAGATCAGGCCATGTGCCGACCCTGTATCAAAAAAGACCCTTAGCACGTTGAAATACAAATTTGGGATTTGTAAAAAAATACCAAAAACCGAAAATAAGACAGGAAATCCCTGTAACGACAACAATTGTTTTTTAGGCTTTTTAATCGTTAGGGAAAGATAAATAGCAGCAACCACACCAAATACAGCAGCAAGAAGGCAATACGACAGGTACAGTATGTTACTGTCTGTCGGGTTCAGCAAATGAAAGGGCAGGTTCAACAATAAAAATACCAGGCAGGTAACAGCGATCCTGGGAATCGTAAAAAAGGATAAAAACAGGTTCCAGTGGCGGGTATTGTTCTTTTTTTGCTCAGCCTGCATTTTTTCACGAACAACACCTGCAAACCCGGTGATTCCGAAGCCTTTATACACTTTGTTTACCGCCTGTGTAAAGTCAAGCCCCGGATCTTGTTCCTGCTCCTGCTCAATGGCAGCCGCCAGATGATCTACTAATTCTACCTGCACATCGTAATAACGAACATAATGTCGTTCGCAAAATTTATAAAGAAATTGTATTTGATCTGTTGTAAGCATAAATTCAATTTTGAAAGGCAGGTTTAAAATTTTCTTTTGCCTCATTATAAATAGAAACAAAAGCCCGAATGCCCGCCAAGTAGCTTATTCCCATCAGCACATAGATCCCAACAGTCAGAAAAAAGGTTAAATGGGTATAAGTTATAGGTTCCCAAAATTTATCTATGGCAAAGAGGGATTGCGTTAGTATAATCACAAAAATCGAATTATCTGGAGGCCAACCACTATTCAATGCCAGCAAAGTTTTTTTTGGTTCGGGATGCCGCTTTTTAAAAAAACGGTTATGAAACAAACTTGCCAGCGTAAAAATGAATGCGTAAGCTAAAATTATTAAACGAAGAAAAGTTTGATGCTGGACGCCAACGATATAGAAAGGAATTAGGAGGATCAGAAACAGTAGGAGGGTAAAAAAAATTCGAGGTGGTGTAAAGTAGGATTTGAAAATTTGGTAGAATTTTCTGTTATACCTTTTGCGGGCAGATCGCTCGTAGGCTCCTACCATTTTGGAGAATCCGGTGATACCGAAGCCTTTATACACTTTGTTTACCGCCTGTGTAAAGTCAAGCCCCGGATCTTGTTCCTGCTCCTGCTCAATGGCAGCCGCCAGATGATCTACTAATTCTACCTGCACATCGTAATAACGAACATAATGCTGCTCGCAAAATTTATGAAGAAATTGTATTTGAGTTTCACCAATCATGGGCTAATTTTTAAACAAAAACGGGAATATTTTTTTTGCCAAATTGTATTGCTGCTTCTTTACATGAAGTTGAGCCATCAATGCAGAAATTGAAAAAACCAGCAATACAACGTATAATACATGAACACCAATTGCAGTATCGGGTTTTACAATCTTTTCATGAGAAAAAAGGAACCAGCCAAACGAGAAGCTAAAAAATAATAAGGGGAATCCCCATTCAAAATTAGTAAGGGGTTGAAAAGCTCTTAATTTCTTTGCTGGTATTTTTGCGGTGTTCAAGAAAACATAAAGGTGTTGTATGTAAAATAACAGCCCGGCTACCGCATAAAAAACTTGTAAGTAGAATAGCGCATCTGTGCTTACAAACAGCATGGGAAGGATCATCAAAAAACAAGAGCCCAAGGCTACCAGGCTTCTTTTAGCATTTAAATACCTCCACTCCCTAAGGGGTGAATACTCCAGCCGGGCTTCAAGGTTTTGAAGTTGAAGCGTCTTTTTGTCAAAAACCTTTATGGCTTCCTCATAGGCTACTTCAAAAGAAATGCCCTCTGTTTTCATTTTATTTTCAATCGTCTGGGATACGTGGTCAACCAATTCCTGGCGTAAATCGTAGAACTCGATGCCGTTTTCTTCAAAATAGCAGTCCAAATTTTGTATTTGTTCTGTTGTAAGCATATCAGGCCAGTTTAGGTTGTAATAACAATTGTAAGGTTTGAGCAAAGTTTTCCAGTTCCAATACAGCCTTATTTTTTTCCTTTTTTCCGGTTTGGGTAAGCGAATAGTATTTTCTTACCCTGTTTCCAATGTTTTCCAGTTCTGCTACCAACTTCCCATCGGCCTCTAAACGGTGGAGCAACGGGTACAAAGCACCTTCGGTTATTTTAAGCTCGCCTGCGGTAAGTTCTTTAACTCTTTGAGTGATTTCGTAGCCGTACATGCGTCCGTTTTCGTGCAGCAACTTTAACAGAATGGGCTCTAAGCAACCTTTATATAACATGCGTTTGTTCATTTGTATTGTTTTCAATACAAATATACATAAGTAAGCAATATATAAATTAGTTAGGTATAAAAATATTATAAAATGAGGAATGGTTCGAAAACCTGGGCAGAAACAGGGGAGTTTAAAAAATTCCGAACGGGTCTGCGTCTTTTAAAAATGGGAATCTGCCTCTTATTTCCTGCAAACCCTCTTTTTGAAGGGTAAAGGTATAGCTATCTTCCAAGTCTGTTTTTTGATATAAAACAGTGCCCAGAGGGTCTATTACCAAACTATTTCCATCATAGAGGATGCCGTTTCCATCCTGCCCCACACGATTCACGCCAATCACATAACATTGATTTTCAATAGCACGTGCCTGAAGCAGGGTTGTCCAGGCCAGCATACGGGCTTTCGGCCAATTTGCAACGTTTATCAATACATCGTATTCTGGTTCACGATTTTGCGAAGTAGCGGTCTGGCGTGCCCAAATGGGAAACCGTAAATCATAACAGATCTGCAGGTTGATTTTCCAGCCATTTACAGAGGCGATGAGCCGTTTTTTACCTGCTGTATATTGTTGGTCTTCACCGGCATAGGCAAAAAGGTGCCTTTTATCGTAATAGCCATATTGCCCATTCGGCAACATCCATACCAGGCGGTTCACCCAGCCGGTACCCTCTGGCAGAGATGAGTCGTATATAATAATACTTCCAGTAACAATTGCCTGCTTTGCGGCTGCCACCCTTTGCAACCATTGCACGGTAGGCCCGTCCATGGTTTCTGCCAGTGGACCGGGGTTCATTGAAAAACCGGTACTGAACATTTCCGGTAGAATGATTACTTCGGTATTTTCTGCAATGCTATTTATTTTTTGTTCCAGATGGGCCAGGTTGGCCTTTTTGTCTTCCCAGGTCAGGTTGGCTTGTATTAAAGTAAGTGTAAGCGGGTTCATGTTGTATTCTTATTTTATCATTTTTAGGCGTTTGAACTGCAACAAAACCTAAGAAACAAACTGTTTGTAACAATTGTTAATTAGGTCTGTCTCAAATCCTTTTCGGATCATATAGTCGAATGTTTTGCGCATTTTAATAAAGCGGTTTTTCTCGTGTTTCATACTTTCCCATTTTTGCTGAAAAAGCTGTGCTGCCATGCGGGTGTAGGCTTCTTCCT
>JBDHYK010000051.1:0-15571 GCA_039811305.1 Niabella sp. | reverse complement strand
CTCTAAATTAGATTTTTTCACCTTTTGCTCTAAGTTCTTTCACTACAGCGTACAAACCATTTTTATTGATGGTTCTTAATGCTTCTGTAGATAGTTTCAATGAAATCCATTTATCCTCTTCAGCCAGATAAAACCTCTTTTTTTGCAGATTGGGCAAAAAACGGCGCTTGGTCTTAATATTGGAGTGTGATACCTTGTGGCCTCCAATGGGGGTTTTACCTGTAACCTGACATACTCTTGCCATAATAAATATTTTTTTGGAGTGCAAAGGTAAGGAAAAAATCTAAGTATTGTTAAATAACTTCCCGTTTTTTTATTAAATTTGACTTCCCGGCGTCTTTCCCAGGCCAATGCCTTCGAAATTGCTAAAAAAACAGTTTCCCCACTCTCCTTTTTTTGCTTATTGTCGCCCCCGAAGTTCGCAAGGCGGCCAGGAACAGCTACCGAAAAAACCCATCGGGACAGAAGCTAAGAATCCACATACAAACTTCGAACTAAATCCTTAATTTCGCAAACATAATATTGTATTTCAATCATTACAAAACAAATTAAAATGGTATATGATGTAGTTGTAGTAGGAAGCGGGCCTGGCGGTTATGTGGCTGCCATCAGGGCTTCTCAATTAGGTTTAAAAACAGCAATTATTGAAAAAGAAAGCCTTGGCGGCATTTGCCTGAACTGGGGTTGCATCCCCACAAAAGCCCTGTTAAAGAGTGCTCAGGTAGTCAACGACATCAAACATTCCGAAAATTTTGGTGTGGAAGCCAGCGGAAAGCCCAATTTTGACGCCATCATCAAGCGCAGCCGCAGCGTAGCAGATAAAATGAGTAAGGGAGTTCAGTTTTTGATGCGTAAAAACAAAATTGACGTGGTGAACGGTTTTGGCGCCTTAAAAGCAAAAGGGAAGGTAGAAGTGAAAGGCAGCGATGGGAAAACACAAATCGTAGAGGGCCGACACATCATTATAGCCACGGGTGCCCGCAGCCGGGAGTTGCCTGCACTAAAACAAGACGGCACCAAAGTGATCGGATACCGCGAGGCGATGTCGCTACCCCAGCAACCCAAAAGCCTGATTGTTGTGGGCAGTGGTGCTATTGGCATTGAGTTTGGGTATTTCTACAACAGTATTGGCACTAAAGTAACCATCGTAGAGTTTATGCCTCGAATTGTTCCTGTTGAAGATGAGGACATCTCCAAAGAATTGGAAAAAAACCTTAAAAAGCAGGGTATTGATATTCTTACAAGCAGTGAGGTAACCGCCGTGGACACATCGGGTAATGGTGTAAAAGCTAAAATTAAGACCGCTACCGGAGAAACTGTTCTCGAGGCAGACATCGTTCTCAGCGCAATCGGCATTGCGGCCAATATTGAAGGGATTGGATTAGAAACCTTAGGCGTAAAAACCGAAAGAGGGAAAATTCTGGTGGACAGTTTTTATAAAACCAATGTAGAAACGGTATATGCCATCGGCGATTGTGTTCCTGGTCAGGCACTGGCACACGTATCCAGCAAAGAAGCTGTTATTTGTGTAGAAGCGATTGCACACAAAGAAGGCAAATTTAAAAGTTTGCCCGAACCTCTGGACTATGGCAATGTACCGGGTTGTACCTATTCGTCTCCGGAAATAGCCAGTGTTGGTTTCACAGAGCAGCAAGCGAAAGATGCCGGTTACGAAATCCGCGTAGGCAAGTTCCCGTTAAGCGCCAGTGGTAAAGCCAGTGCCGCGGGCCATACCGAAGGCTTTGTAAAAGTAATTTTTGATGCCAAATACGGCGAATGGCTGGGCACACACATGATTGGCTATAACGTTACGGAACTGATAGCAGAAACCGTAGTTGCCCGCAAATTAGAAACCACCTATCACGAAGTGTTGAACAGCATCCACCCGCACCCCACCATTAGTGAAAGCGTGAAAGACGCAATTGAAGCCGCTTACGACGAGGCGATACATTTATAGCACTTAGCACTTGATCATTTAATTTATAAAAGCTCCTGAAAATAACAGTTCAGGGGCTTTTTTCCTGGGCAGGGTTGAATTGCGTGTTGCCCGAAAAATTAAGAACTGAGTGGAGATGAAGGGAATTGACGTCTCAAAAACACCTCAAAGAGCCGGATCGTTCCAAATTTTCCAGCTAAGTTCTGCCTGCCCCACCAGCATATCGTACCCGTTTTTCGTGGCCGTGCCCCGCTCCTGCCCTTTTTTTAAAAACAAGGTTTGTGCCGGGTTATAAACGAGGTCGTAGAGGTAATGCTGTTTTGTTAGGAACTCATAGGGTATCGGTACGGCAGCCTCTGTTTTAGGAAAACTGCCCAAAGGAGTGGTGTTCACAATTAAAAGATGGCTTTGTACTACCTCCTGATTTAGCTGTGCGTAGCTAAATCCCTCTTCTATGGGATATCGGGACACGGATTTGTTTTCAATACCCATTTTGTCTAATGTGTATTTTATGGCCTGCGCAGCTCCGCCCGTTCCTAACACCAGGGCTTTTGTATGCCAGGGCTGAAGCAAGAGTTTTACAGATTGTTCAAAAGCGGGAGCATCTGTATTAAAGCCCTTTAATCGTCCGGTTGGAGAAATTTTAATGCAATTGCAGGCTCCCATTTTACGGGCTTCGTCATCCATATCCTGTAAAAAAGGAAGCACTTCTTTTTTGTAAGGAATGGTTACATTTAAGCCACATAAATCTTTCTTTCTTAAAATTTCCGGCAATTCACTGATTGAAGGAATTTGAAACAATTCATACCGGGCATCAGAGATTCCTTCATTTGAAAATTTTTCGGTAAAATATTTCTTTGAAAAAGATTGTGCCAGGGGGTATCCAATCAATCCGAACAATCGCATCAGAAAGCGGTTTTTTTATCAAGGTACAAGCTAAAGGTATCGCCTCGCAAGCCTATTCGCATGGCTTCCAAGGCAATAATTTCAGTTGGTGGAATATTACCCAGGTTGGCGTTGCAGCCCAGCAGCTCCAGAAAATACAATTGCTGAGCTTTTTGCGGTGCTTCCCAAATGATCTTCTCGCCGGGTATTTGTGTTAAAATTTCCTGTACCAGCCCTTCACGCACTTCGCCGGTACCTCTGTAAATACCAACGTTTCCGGCTTCTCTTGCTTCAGCAATCACGTAGGTAGAACCGGCATCTAACTCGGCTTTCATCAGCTCGATCCATTTATAAGGGGGGATGATATGGGTGGCATCTTTGCTGCCTACCTCACTTAACACGGTAGCGTGCCGGGTCATTTTTTCAATATACCCGCATTTCTCTGCATGAGGAATGGTAATAGAACCATCGCTAACTTCGATGTGTTCTATACCGTAGTGGCGGCAAATGGCTATATAGTCTTCAATCTGGTTGCGAACTAAGTAGGCTTCAAACAGGGTACCACCAAAATAAATAGCCATCCCGTACGAGCGGTACACTTCAATTTTTTCTGCAAGATGAGCTGTAACCACAGCGGTACCAAAACCCAATTTTACAAGATCTACGTGGGCAGCAGCCACGCTCATAAAGTTTTTTGCTTCTTCTACGCTCAGGCCCTTGTCCATAACCATGGTGATACCAGAACTGCGGGGTCGTATGTTTCTTTTGGGTAATTGAGACAGATTAAAATTCATCCTCTAACAGTTATTTCGTAAACAATCTTTGGCAAAAGTAAAGATTTTTTAAACCGCATCCGTACTAAAAAATCAAATAAAATTTGTGGTTAGATAGGTTGGCTTTATATAACTACCTACTTATCAGTAAGTTAACAAATATATTAGGAAGTTTTTCTTCTTTTGTATTTTACAATAACATCTGCAACCCCGGGATATTTTAGTAAAGCGGGATTCAGTTGAAGAATTTTCTTCAGCAGCACGGGCGCCTGTATCATGGCATGCTCCAGAACTAATAAGGCCTCTTTATTCTTTTTTTGCGCGAAATACAATGCAGCTTTATAAAACAGAAAAACCGGTTTTTCCTGGGTCATTTTTAAAGCGTTGTCAATCTGCTCTAAACCTTCCTCATAATGCGCTTCCCGGTACAAGCCGATGATCAAAGCCTCCCAAACTGCTATGGCTTTTGGTTTTAACCGTACAGCGTTCAAATAACATTGAATAGCCTCTTTAGCTAAGCCCAATTGCTGTTTGCACTCACCCATCAGAAGTTCATACTCGGCTTTATTGCGTTTTATTTTTAAAGCGGTTTCCAACTGGTTTACTGCAGGTGCCCATTTTTCCTCTTTGTAATACATATGCGCCACTTTGTAAAAAAGATAGCTGTTCTGCTGGTTCAAATGGGAGGCTTTCCGGTAATAGAATCTTGCCAGACCATAGTTGTGCAGTTTCTCATAACAATAGGCCATGGCTTCGTAAATGACGTCTTCTGGCTTTGAGAGTTCATTTACTTTTTCAAGATTTTCTATCGCATCCTTATATTTTTTCAGCCGAATATACGCATCCCCCATATTACGATACGCATATTCAAATTTTTCGTCAATTACTATTGCGTACTTGTAGGCATCAATTGCTTTTTCATATAATTTTATCCCCTGGTAAGCAGATCCCAAATTAAACCAGGCCAATTCATTATAAGGGAGTTCATTAACGATTTTTTGGTGCAACTCGATGCTTTCGGCATTTCTGCCAGTAAAATCGGTCCAAAAACAAATTTTGTAAAGAGCTTCTTCATTGCCGGGTTCTTCGTTCAAAATCATAGCCAGACACTCAAAAACCTTGTCAAAATTCTCGTAATCGTCATAAACGTCTGCTAATTCAAAAAGCAAATCAATCCGTTCATCGCCCGAAAATAAGGTGAGCGCGTGCTCCAATAAGATTACGGCCTCCTCCTGACGGTCCAAAGCCAGCAAGGCTTCCGTCTTCAATATGAAGATGTCAATATTATTGTTATCAAAAATAGAAGCCTGATCCAGCAGTTCCAATGCTTCGGCGTAGTGGCGGCCATTGAGGATAAGATCGGCTTTTTTTACCAAGAGCGTTCCCGAGTAGGGAAACTGAAGGATGGCAATATTAACCGCTTGCAACGCATTTTTAAATTGTTCGTGAAGCTCAAAATACTCAATTATTTTTTCAAAAGATTCTTCTTCAAGGTAGGTGCTACCGTTCCCTTTTTGAAGATTTGCGTAGTGTTCCAATAACTCTTCTATCTCCTGGTCGCCTTTTCCGTTCTGCCAATGTTTTTTCATAATTCATCTATTTTTTACTTCCCTAAAAGAAACGAAAAGTTCTTTTCAATTACAAATGTAATAAACAACGGGCAGGTGCCGGAGGTTTTCACTTTTATTTTTCCCGAATTGCGTAACGATTCTATACCAAATTAAAAGTTAAAAATAAATTAATTTTTTTTTGATTTATTAACAAATTGTTCTATCTTCGCATTGATTATAAGAAAAAATTGTGTAACATGTTTAGAGCCCTCTTATTTAACATATTGATTTTGTTAGTGTTAGGAGGTGTATGTATCGCCTCGGAATCCACACTATTAGACAATTACGGTAAAGAAAAGCCCAAGTCTTTCCTCCCTGATAATAAATTGAATGATGGAAAGCAACTCAATACATTCTCCCTTAGAACCGATATGCAGTTTCGAGGCGAGCAGGTAATTAAAGAAACTAAAACGTATAATTTCATCAATATAAATTCTACTCCTATTTCCTATCAAAAAGGGAGAAACAATTATGTGCTTCCTTACAGTAAAAACGTAATTCTGAGTAAGATTACGTTTAACCCGGGTGTTAATTCACGACCCGACCCGAGATAGAGTAGATTATGGAACTCTTTTTAGCGCCACCTCGTTGAGGTGGCTTTTTATTTTACCCGGTTTATAAAGCTTTTTCAAACCAGTTTTGCACGATTGTGTGCGCCGGATCCTGAAACCCTTGATGTTTATACTCATTGGTGTCTGGGTTATACTGGTATTCTTCTTTCCATTTCTGGTAGTTTTGGGCTACCTGCTCTATAGCGTCCAATATCAAATGTACTTCTTCATTAGTCATTGTTGGGTGAATGGACATGCGAACCCAGCCGGGCTTGCAGGAAAGATCGCCTTTATGCATCTCTTCAAGAATTTCGTAAGAATGAAGCTGATCTACGTGTAAAAGAATATGCCCATAAGTACCGGCGCAGGCGCACCCACCGCGTGTTTGTATGCCGAACCTGTCATTTAACAGTTTTACTACAAGGTTGTAATGGGCTCCTTTTAAAATAAAGGAAATAACACCCAGGCGATGGGTATTTCCTGCTTCCAGAATTTCAATGCCCGGAACTTTTGGTAACCGTTCAAAAATAATTTCTAACAGCTCTTCTTCCCGCTGCAGCATTTTTTCGATGCCCATCTGTTCTTTAAGCTTCACTGCTAAAGCGGCTTTTATTCCCTGTAAAAACGGTGGGGTGCCTCCATCTTCCCTTTGTTCTATGTCATTGATATACTCATGGTGTTTCCAGGGATTGGTATAGGTAACCGTGCCGCCACCAGGCTGATCGGGAATAATATTTTTATAAAGTTTTTTATTAAAAATTAGCACGCCGGGCGTTCCCTGTCCGCCCAAAAACTTATGTGGCGAAAAAAAGATGGCGTCTAAATGTGCTTCAGGGTCTTGGGGGTGCATGTCAATAGCAACATAGGGCGCCGAGCAGGCAAAATCTACAAAACAAAGGCCATTGTACTGATGCGCTATTTTTGCTGCCTGATGATAGGGAGTTTGAATACCTGTAACATTAGAACAACCCGTGATTGCTACAATTTTATGAGTACGGTTTTGATATTCCTTTAAAAGGGCTTCCAACGAATTCAAACACAGGTTGCCTTCGCTATTATTGGGGATAATTACTACATCGGCAATGGTTTCGATCCACGAAGTCTGATTGGAGTGGTGCTCCATCTGCGAAACAAAAATAACGGGTCTCAGGTTTTCATCTACCTTCAAATACCTACTAAACAGAGCGTGTATTTTTACACCATTATCTTTCATCACATCTTCTACTGGCAACTGCCCTGCTTCTACGTAATCCATAACTCTTTCCGGAATACGCAAGCCCAACAGTCTTTGTAATTTATTTACGGCACCCGTCATACCGCTACCTGCAAAAATCAGCACATCGTCTTTTGTTGCATTTACGTGCTTTTTAATAATAATTTTGGCCTGTTCGTAAGCCCGGGTCATGGCGGTGCCGGTAGCCGTAGTTTCTGTATGTGTATTTGCCAATAAAGGCATTATCTCATCTACGATTCTGTCTTCGATGGGTTTATAGGCTCTGCCACTGGCCGTCCAGTCGGCATAGATCATTTTTTTAAGCCCGAACGGAGTTTCAAAAGAGATTGCATCTCCAATAATATTTTCCCTGAAATAGTTGAAATATGTTTGCAGCATAGCGCAAAATTAACGGAAAAACTATTGCTATGGGTTCGGTAGTTTTGTAAATGAGGGCTTTCTTCGGCGAACCGCTGCCACTAACCCTTGCTCTAACCGTAGGAACTTGCTTTGTTGTTTTCAGAATCCGGGTGGAAACTAATTCACATTCTGTAAGTTTCCATTGTAAAACTTAAGAAAATAAAGCCTTTTATTTTCAAAATAATTTATAAAATGATTATTGAAAACGGGTTGAATATCATAGTCATAAATGACATTGAAGCGTTTATCGCCAAGGTTAGCGTTTAGTTCTTTCCCATAAAAATTCAATAACTGCCCAAACCTAAGGGTAACTCCAAAAGCCCTGTAAAGCAGGTCGGAGGGCTTGGCATACATTTTTTTGCTGTAGTAATCGTTGATGTTTTTGACAAAATGATTGTTCCCGGAGTTATAAAATGGTGTACTGTAAATCACTTCCAGGCCTTTGTATTCCTCCTTGGCAAGTGGGATGCTTTCCCAGGTAGGCATCCCTATTACGGTTGTAATCCCCTGGGAGTTTCTTTTCCCCACCGTGGACAAATATTTTAATTGGGTTGTCGAAAAATGAGCATCCAACGCGCCAACCACAAAAACGGGGTTTTGGTTTTTCGGCAGGCTGTTGATTGCCTTTGATACCGACAAAGTGTCAACTGCATCTACATAACTGATTTTCAGGGGAGTACTATCTTTTTGACTGTTCCACGCTACAAAAACGGATTTAATATAATCCTCAGCATTCCCTTTTCGGGTAAGAAAAACAACTGGCCGGGAAGCATAGTTGCTTTTTATGTAAGAAAAAATACTCTCTGCCTGAGTTTGCAGCGTGGGATTCATTACAACAAAATAGGGGTTTTTTTGTGCATTACCGTCGTTAGGTACATTTACGTTTAATACCGTAATCTTTTTTTCGGCTGCCAATTTTGCATATTTCGTTACATCGGCAATACTGAAATTGGCTACAATAAGCTCTACCCCATCGTTTGCAGCCTTACTAAACTGATTTTCCAGCGTTTCTTTTGTTGATTTTGAGTCGTAAACAAAAACATCTAAAGGAATATTCTGGCTGTTAAGCGAGTCAATCGCTATTTGGGCACCATGATAAAACTCGAGCCCGGGAAGGCTGTTTTTAGGAAATGATTTACCCGAAAACCGGTAACTACCCGCAGCGTCAAACGCCTCATCGAGATAAAGCGGAGTAAAAATTGCCAATTTATGCCGGGGGGTCTGTGGCAGAGAAGCATCCTGTGCGTGTACCAATTGTCCAACCCCGATGATCAACCATAAAAAAAACAAGTTCTTCATCCCAATAAGTTTAATTCAATTTTTATATTTTACAACGTGTTTCGGAAAAAAAGTACTCACAACATCAGTTTTGCATGTTTCTCCGGTGTCTTTTACTCCAAGTCCTACTCCCATTCGATGGTTGCCGGCGGTTTACTGCTTATATCATACACCACACGATTGATGCCTTTTACATTATTTATAATGTCATTGGATACTTCTGCCAAAAATTCATAAGGAAGGTGTGCCCAGTCTGCTGTCATTCCATCCACACTGGTCACGGCCCTTAAAGCTATGGTAAACTCGTAAGTACGTTCGTCTCCCATCACGCCTACGCTTTTTACCGGTAATAAGATGGTACCCGCCTGCCAAACCGTTGCATATAGATTGCTTTCTTTGAGTGCGTTGGTATAAATATCATCGGCCTCCTGAAGCATTTGAACTTTTTCTTCGGTAACTTCTCCCAGTATTCTTATGGCAAGTCCCGGACCTGGAAAAGGATGCCGGTCAATCAACCGGGAAGGAATGCCCAACTCACGCCCCACTTTTCTCACCTCATCTTTGAAAAGATAGCGTAGCGGTTCTACTAGTTCCAGATGCATCTTTTCGGGCAGACCACCCACGTTGTGATGCGATTTAATGGTTACCGATGGGCCGGTTACCGATACACTTTCAATTACATCGGGGTAGATAGTGCCCTGTCCTAACAGTTCAATACCTTCGATTTTATCCGCTTCTTCCTGAAAAATTTCTATAAATAGCTTTCCGATGATTTTTCTCTTGGTTTCGGGATCGGGATTTCCTTTTAATTCATTATAAAAACGCTGGCGGCATCTACTCCTTTCAACCTGATTCCCAACCCTTTATAAGTTTCCAGCACTTGTTCAAATTCATTTTTACGAAGCACCCCATTGTCCACAAAGATTCCATATAGCTGGTCTCCAATCGCATGGTGAATTAAGGTGGCTGCTACCGTACTATCTACACCGCCGCTTAAAGCCATAACCACTTTTCTGTTGCCGATCCGGTCTTTCAGTACTGAAACTGTGTCTGTTATGAAGTGAGCGGGCGTCCAATCCTGAGCACAGCCGCAAATATTCACCAGAAAATTTCGCAGTATTTGCTTTCCTTCCGTACTATGGTAGACTTCGGGATGAAACTGAAGGCCATAAAGTGCTTTCCCGTCTTCGTGTTTAAAGGCGGCCACCGGAATCGAATCGGTGGTGGCCAACAGTTCAAACCCTGCCGGTAGCTCTTGTATGGTATCGCCGTGGCTCATCCACACCTGGCTTAGGGGGGCTACTCCTTCCATTAAGGCATTTTTTCTATCCTTAATATGCATTTTAGCCCTTCCATACTCCCGCTTATTACTTTTTTCAATAGTGCCTTCATAGGCCTTGGCGGCCAGTTGTGCCCCATAACAAATGCCCAAAACAGGTACTTGTTTTACTAAGCCCTTTATACCAATAACCGGAGCATTTGGGTCGTTTACCGAAAAGGGTGAGCCGGATAAGATAATTCCTTTTAAATTGCCACCGATTTCGAAGGATTGGGAATAAGGTATGATTTCGCAATACACATTGGCTTCTCTTACTGCACGGGCAATTAGCTGGGTGGTTTGCGAACCAAAGTCGAGGATGAGAATTTTTTCCGTCATAACCAGCGAAGGTAAAACAATGATTTTTGATTTGCTAATTTTGAACAGAAAACATGGATCGGCGAACTAAAAAACTATTTTTGGCTTACAAATTTTAAATGATGAATATATGAAACAAGGTGTGTTTATTCTATTTTTAGTTGTTGGGTTGGCATCCTGCAACCTGATTGACATGACACGAATAAGAGGAAATGGCACCATTGCCTCCAAAGAGTATCAGTTGAAAGAATTTAAAGGTATTGACATCTCGGGCGATAAAAGCCTGTATATCAAGCAAGATACAACACTGAGGGTTCGGGTAGAAACGGATGAGAATATTTTAAATTTACTCGATGTACGGGTTGCAAACGGGGTGCTGAGCGTTTCGGTTAAAGGCGGCTACTGGATTGACCCCAGCGATGAAATTAAGGTATATGTATCCATGCCCTTATTGAAAACGCTTACAGTTTCGGGGGCTTCTGAAGTAGAATCTGATGGCAGATTTTCGCAGAACGAGAAATTATCGGTCAAATTAAGTGGGGCTTCTGAGGGGACTTTGAATTTTCGGGCACCCGATATTGATGCTACTGTAAGCGGTGCTTCTACCGCTACGATTCAGGGCGAATCCAGAAATGTAATTGCTTCGGTTAGTGGCGCATCTACATTGGAGGGTTTTGATCTTAAAACCGAAAACAATTCAGTAGAAGCATCCGGGGCGAGCACGGCCAACGTTTTTGCCAGCGTCAGCCTGAAAGGAAATGCCAGTGGTGCGTCAAAAATAAATTACAGAGGCAACCCTAAAGTTTCTCAAAAAATAAGTGGTGCCGGTAGCATAAAAAAACTGGGAGAACAGTAAAAGGGGCTACCTGAAACTTGTTATTAATTTAAAAAAACCGCTCAAAATTGAGCGGTTTTCGATTCAATTGAAAACTTTTATGTTTCAAATTATTTTACTTCAACAGCTTTAGCAGCAGAATCAACAACAGCAGCAGCAGAATCAACAACAGCAGCAGCAGAATCAACAACAGCAGGAGCTTCAACAGTTACTGCAGAATCAGTTGCAGGAGCTTCTTCAGTTTTTGCTTCATTGTTACATGCTACGAATGCTACAGATAAAAGTGCAATTGCGAATAATTTTTTCATTGTTTGTCTTTTAAGTTTTTAAAATTTAAATTTGGTATTTATACGAAAACTTAAAATTGGTAACCTTCTTTTTGAAAAAAAAATCAGGAAAAAAAATAAAAAAACTGTAACTAATTGATTATCAAGTTATATTAATTAAAATAAAATATCAACTTTCCTGCACTTTTTACAAAACGAGATTCCGAATTAGTCCGTAAGCGTACTGATATCTATCGCTGGTTTTGGAAGTTGCAGCGCCTGTACGGCTTGTTTACAGTCTTCCACCATTTGATCGGTCATTTTGTAGCTATAGTTCCCATAATCTTCAAAACTAAACTCTCCAACGTGGAAAAAGCCATATTTTTCAAAAAAACTGAGCAAGTCTGTTTTACTTACCTCGCAGGCTGTTTTTACAAAATTGAGCTGATACTCGGCAGGGTTACTACCTCGGGCACCCCAGCCGCCGCCTCTTCTGCCTGTGGATGCACCCGTTTGAGCGGCACCTTGTTTTCGGAAGGCCTCAAACAAATCGGGATAAAAATCGGGGTTGCCACCCGGGCCGGCAAAATACAGTTGCAGTTGCCAAAAAGGCACTAATCGGTTGAACACATCTTTATCCTGCAGATAGCAAATTTTGCCTTCAATAATACTTTTTCGGGCCGATTCGTAGTTTTTTTGCTCAGAAATACGGCTTTTGTTCCCAAAAGAGGTGGTATTGTACAAAGAAAAAACGTTATTGCTTACTTCACCCAGTCCGCCCCAGTTAAAATAGGGTCTTAATTGGTGTACGTGGCCTACTTCGTGGCTGAAGCCCCAGCAGGGATCGCCTTTAATAACGCGATCCGGGTTCACCACCAGGGGCATGGCATTACCGGGGTTGGTTCCCATATAGGCTACGCCATCTCCATCGCGAAACATATAATAATTATAGTTCACCCGCGAGAGTATTTTGTTAGAGGGGGTACGCCCGTACTTTTCAAGCCCCATAATTCGGTGTTGTCTTTGCACTAAAGAATCATAATTGCTAATCAACTCCACACCCCTTCCGTAAGCGTATTTTCTACAATCTGCCGCCGGGTAGGCAATTTGTATATGCCGGCCTATGGCATCTATTACCGGATACACCACGCTGTCTATCAACCGATTCCAGTCTTGATCATTATGTTTTGTAATGTCAAAATAGCCGTTGACTAATGCATTTACAAAATGAAGCTTAACAGGCGTTTCGGTTTTGGGTGTTTCAGAGAAAAAATCAACGTACGCTAAACCGTCAAATTCGGTAAGTTCAATAAAATTTACCCCATTTTCAAGTTTGAAGCTTTTCTTTTTTATGCCCCAGCCCGCCGGGTCTTTAGACGGATCAACGCCCTCAGGTGCCCTGCGATTCCAGTTTGGCACTATTATATTTACGGGCTTGTCCGGGTTGATTCCCTCTGCAAGTACCAGGTGTTTTCCTTTTGGCAGGTAAATGCCGGTTATATTTTCGTACTTGCTATACCCGTCTCCGATCATTAACTGACGACCCAGAGTCTTAGGGTTCAACAGCGCCTGAAAGGTAGCTACCCGATAATTGGGGTCGTATTTTTTGTTCCACATCAATAGCGCAGCAGCCTTTAGCTGTGGATTTTCAATTTTTTCTAATTTTCGCTTTTTAACATTCTTTTTTAGTGCGGTAGCAAGGGGCGAGGAAAAGTAAGACAGGTCTTTTTTCAAACTTTCATCGGCGGAATTCTTTTTTGCCCGAACCTCATTTTCCAGAAGATTTGTGCCTGACGCATTTAGTGCGGTACTTCTTGCCTGGACGAAATTGCTTACCAAAAAGCCTGGAAGCGCTATAACAACCAGTAGCAATTGCATTGTTCTTTTTATCATATTAAAACTTATTTGTTTGCTTTGAATAATTTTACTTTTGAAAGTAGTATGGGTCATTGAGGAAAAATATATAAAGGGCCAAAACCATTAAAAAAAGAAAATTTATAAATACCAACCAGGCGGGCACCTTCGTTTTTCGCCTAATGATCCAAAATAAAAAATACAAAAGGTTTACAACAGGGATAAGAATTATGGCCAGCGCATAGCCTGCCGTAAAAATGCTGGAAGAGACCACTTCGCCCTGGTTCCAATTTACAAAAAGCAGAGAAAAGGCTGCTAACATCACCAAGCCAGATAAAAAAGCCACTTTTGACAAAAATATTAACCAACGCATGGGCGAATTTCGTCTAAAATAAGCTTATTTTGCCCAACTTATTACAAAATCCCAATAAAAGGACTATGAACAAGAGTTTATTGAGCAAAGCAGTACCCCATTTGATAGCCGTGGTTATTTTTGTTGTTGTGGCATTGGTGTTCTGCAAACCGGTAGTAGAAGGCCATGTTTTAAGCCAACACGACGTTATTGGATGGAAAGGTGCCGCTCAAAACGCTTTTGATGTAAAAGAAAAAACCGGCAAGATGCCCCTTTGGAACACGAACGTTTTCAGTGGGATGCCGAACTATCAAATAGCAACCGAGGGGAGAAGCATTTTGCCCGATTTAAATAAAGTAATGGGGTTGTGGTTGCCAAAACCCGCCAATTTCTTTTTTATTGGCGCTTTGTGTTTTTATATTCTGGCTCTTGTATTTGGCCTCAACTCTTATATAGCCATTTTTGGCGCGCTGGCCTACAGTTTTTCTACTTACAACCCAATAATCATTGGTGCCGGCCACGAAACTAAAATGATGGCTATTGCTTACATGCCGCTATTGTTAGCAGGTCTTTTGCTGCTTTTCAACAAAAACTACTGGATAGGGCTTGCTGTTTCTACCCTTGGGGCCTATTTATTATTAATGGCCAACCATCCACAAGTATCTTATTATTTTTTCATCGTTGCAGGAGCAATCACACTCAGCTATTTTAGTATCTGGATTAAAAATAAAGAGTACAAACATATTTTAATAGTATTTGCTTTGACCGTTGTAGCCGCCACCGTGGGGTTGGGAGGATATTCCTTAGCTTATCTTACAACAAAAGAATACACTCAGTTTACGATGCGGGGTGGCAAATCGGTAGAAATAACAGGAGATACCGTGAAAGCTGTAAATACCAAGGGATTGGATCACGACTACGCATTTCAATACAGCATGATACCCGCCGAACCTTTGGTAATGCTGATGCCAAAAGCCTTTGGGGGCAGTAGCAGCCAAACTTTGGGCGAACATTCTAAGGTAGTTAAAAAACTGGCCAATCTGGGCGTGCCCGAAACTTCAAGTGCTCAAATGGCCGAAAGCCTCCCTGCCTATTGGGGTGGTATGACCGGACCGGGCGAAGCAGGAACCTCGGGCCCACCTTATACCGGGGCTATCATAGTAATATTGGCAATTATCGGGTTTGTATTAATCAAACATCCTGTCAAATGGGCTTTATTAGCCGCTACCGTGCTTTCAATTTTAATGAGCTGGGGTAAATACTTTGCCGGGTTCAATACTATTTTGTTTGAGTTATTGCCCCTGTACAATAAGTTCCGCGCACCATCAATGGCCTTGATCATTGCGCAGTTTACGCTGCCCATTATGGCAATCATTACAACCTATTACCTCTTCTTTCAGGAAAAATCCAAAGAGGCATTGCAAGCCAATTTTAAAAAGATTCTTTATACGCTGGGCGGAACTTTATTGGCTTTAGTTGTCATTTACATTGGACAAAGTTATTCTTCGGGTTTCGACCAGCAGATACTGCAGGCGCAATTGGATCCTAATGGTGGGGATGCTCTCAATTTGGCCGTGGTTGCAGGTATGAAGGCAGACAGGCAGGCCATGTTTGGCGGGCAGGTGCTGAGAACTCTTTTATTTTTGGCAATCGTTTTAGGTGTTCTTTTTCTTTATCTGAAAAATACGTTGAAACCTACTGTTGCTGTAATTCTGTTAGCAGTAGTTTGTTTTATTGACTTATGGTCTGTGGACAAAAAATATTTAAACAACGATCATTTTGTTGAAAAAGACGAGTTACAATCCTTAAGCTTTGCCAAAACGCCTGTGAATGATGCTATTTTAAAAGATACCGATCCGCATTTTCGCGTATTTGATGTTTCAAGAGGTTTAAACGATAATCATGCTTC
Organism: Niabella sp.; assembly: GCA_039811305.1. Taxonomy (GTDB): domain Bacteria; phylum Bacteroidota; class Bacteroidia; order Chitinophagales; family Chitinophagaceae; genus Niabella. The sequence continues at coordinate 53 of JBDHYK010000051.1, read as the reverse complement.
TTATTACCATCGTTCGTTATTAGGCTACCATCCGGCCAAATTGAGAATCTATC
>JBDHYK010000050.1:0-15601 GCA_039811305.1 Niabella sp. | reverse complement strand
CCTGGGGCATCATTTCTACTTCGTTGGCTGCCAATATAAAGGCGCCCATTCCTTTGGGATCGTTTTGTACCACTTTTTCGCTCATATAATATTCAAAGCTTCCGTCGCGGTAGGGCTTGCCACCCAATCCGGAAACCGAAACTGTACCTTCAAGGTGGGTAAAGCCATCCTTACCTTGTGTGAGCTGTGTTTTTGCAATCCCGTCAAAGGCTTTTTTAGCCAGGGCCCTATACTTTTCTGGTAAATAACCCCTACGTACCCCTTTTGCCAAGGTGTAGGAGAGCATGGCACTGCCCGATGTTTCTAAATAATTTGGGCTACGGCCAGGCAGATCTACAATATCGTACCACATTCCGCTTTTCTGATCCTGAACTTTTACAATTGCAGCCGAAAAACGGTTTAGAAGACCAATAATTTTCTTGCGGCCAGGGTGGTTCAGCGGGAAATAGTCCAGCGCATCCACCATCGCCATCCCGTACCAGCCTAATGCCCTGCACCAAAAATGAGGCGATTGCCCTGTTTTTTTATCAGCCCAGGGCTGCTGGCGACTTTCGTCGTAGCCGTGATACAAAAGTCCTGTTTTGGAATCGCGCGCATGTTTTTCCATCAGTTCAAATTGCTTGGTAACATCATTAAAAATGCTGTCTTCTCCAAATACCTCTGCATATTCGGCGTAAAAAGGCTGTCCCATGTACAAGCCGTCTAACCACATTTGAAAGGGATAGATTTGTTTGTGCCAGAAACCGCCTTCCTGGGTGCGTGGATGATTGCGAAGCTGTTCGCGTAACAACTGAACGGCTTTTTTATATTTATCCTTATTCGTTACTCTGTACAGCGTGAGCAGGAGTTTGCCGTTATTTACATGGTCTATATTGTAATGCGTACTACTGTAGTCCTTTATAGAAGAACCGTCTTGCGACACGTAGTAATCCATTTGTTTTTGAATATAGTTAAACCACTTAGGGTCACCGGTAGCCAGCCAAATACCTTCGATACCCTTAAGGATCACTCCCTGGTCGTAACTCCATCGGGCAGGCCGTCCGGGTATTACCGAAAAAGAATCGGGCCACATGTGCATGGCTGTATTGGCGATTTGCTGAGAGTAGGGTATTTGTTGCGCATTTGCCGGAACGCCTACAAGCGCAACTGTAACAAGTAGGACGAGAATGAGCAGTATTTTTTTCATTTTCAGTTTCTGTATAGAGTTCATAAATGGATTAGTTCGTTTTCACCTCGCTGGCTTGAGCGCCTAACTCCACAATTTGTTTTTTTAATGCTTTTTTATAATCGGTTCCCGAAAGTTCAATTTTTTTAGATCGGGCACCGCTAACCCGCAATAGCAATTTTGAATTTTGAGGGTAGTCAAAGTTTTTCACAGTTATTTTGTCGCTGTTAATGATGTCAATAACGGGATGGGTGTCGGAAGAATAGACTTTTACATTGTTTAACTGAATCGCACTGGCTTCCTGAATATCTATTCCTTTTTTACTCTGAAACACCGAATTTTCGATTTTTATATTTTCTACATGCATTTCGGGCAATCCACGCAGAAAAATAGCCTTTGCAGCACCGTTCACATACACATTGCTAATTTCGATATTACGGAACTGGGGTGTGGTTTCGTCAACCGGCAGGGTTTCTACTTTTGGCAGTTCGCGCAGTTCGCCTTCCAAAGGAACAGGGTCTTTTGCCATATAGTACATATCGAACAAAATGGCTTCACCAGGAATATTTGTCATATAAATATCCTTAATATAAATATTCTCTACAACTCCGCCGCGCCCCCGGGTAGTTTTAAATCGTAAACCAATATCGCTGCCTACAAAAGTGCAATTACTTACATAAATATTGTTAGCGCCCCCGCTCATTTCGCTTCCTACAACAAAACCACCATGTGAGGCATATACTGTGCAGCCCCGTATGATTACGTCTTTGGTAGGCATCGCACGAGCCCGCCCGTCGGCATCCCGGCCGCTTTTAATACACAGGCCGTCATCGCCCACATCCAGGATGCTGTTTTCGATGAGCACATTACTACAGCTTTCCAAATCAATTCCATCGCCATTTTGGGCATACCAGGGATTTTTTACCTCAATGTTTCTTATGGTTATATTCTTACTCATTAGTGGATGCAAACACCAGGCGGCTGAGTTTTGAAAAGTAACCCCTTCTAATAAAATTTTATTGCAGGAGGTGAAAACCAACAAATTAGGTCTAAGAAAATCTTTAACCGACTGATAATAGGCCTCGTCTTTGTCTGGAGAAATTCTGCCGGGGTCTTTTTCACGCTGGCCCTTTGCAAAACCTTCCGAGGGCATCCATAGCTTTTTGTCTTCGCTTAGCACTCCTCCGGAAGCCAGTAGTTTTTTCCATTGCGAATCGGTGAGTTTTTCTTTTTTCACTGCCCGCCAGGCATCGCCGTTGCCGTCAATAATACCCTTGCCGGTGATGGCAATATTGGTGGCACGATCTGCTGAAATGGGCGATTGGTTGCGCATTTGAGGAAAGCCCTCCCAATTAGCTGTTACCAGTGGATATTGGCTTTTGTCACTTGTAAAAAGAAGGGTAGCCCCTTGCGCCAGGTTCAGGTTTACATTGTTTTTAAGTACGATGGGCCCTGTAAGCCATAATCCGTTTGGAACCTGCACAATGCCACCCCCTTTGGCCGAACACGCATCAATTGCCTGTTGAATAGACTTTGTGTTTAAATAATGCCCATCCGGCCGCGCACCGTACCCTTTTATATTGTACACCGTATTTTTGAATTGCGTAGAGGCAACCTTAGGCAAAATCCATTGCTTTTGTGCAATCAGGGTTGCAGGCAAAATTCCAAAAATCAGTAAAAAGGCATTTCGTAAAAACATGAAGCAAGGCTTTTAAATGTTAAATAAATAATAATAAATTATAATTAGAATTAACTAAGATACTGTATATTTAATGGTTATACCTGCCAACGGATCATTTTATTTACGCAAACGATGTAAACCAACAGAATTGGGTGAGAAAAGCATTAGAACTACTACATTTGCTACATGATAAATAATAAAAATGGCAAAAAAAGAGAGCCTGTTATTTTAGTTACCAACGATGATGGCGTGAGCGCTCCCGGTATGAGAAGGTTAGTGGAAGCCGTTAAGGATTTGGGGAAGGTAGTGGTAGTTGCTCCCGACAAACCCCAATCGGGGATGGGCCATGCGGTTACAATTGGCCAGCCTTTAAGGTTGTATCAGGTGGATATGTTTCCCGGGGTGGATGTATGGGCTTGTTCCGGCACACCGGTTGATTGCGTGAAATTAGCCGTAGATAAAGTACTACGTCGTAAACCCGATATTTGCCTCAGCGGTATTAATCATGGGGCCAATCACAGCATTAATGTGATTTACTCAGGAACCATGTCGGCTGCCATGGAAGCCGCTATTGAAAGTATTCCTGCCGTAGGGTTTTCCTTGCTCGACTATCGCCCTGAGGCCGATTTCAGCGCTTCTCAATACTATGTACGGTTGATTGTAAAAAAGATGCTACAGGAAAAAACCGATCAGCACTTTTTATTAAATGTAAATATCCCGAAACTTCCGTTAAACGAAATTAAAGGCTATAAAATATGCAAACAGGCCTATGCCAAATACAAGGAAAGCTTTTTAGAACGACAAGACCCGCACAAACGCAGCTATTATTGGCTTACGGGTGAGTTTGTTAATTACGATCCCTCAGACGATACAGATGTATGGGCCCTTGCAAATGGGTATGTGAGCGTGGTGCCGGTACAGTTTGATTTGACAGCGTATAAAGTAAAGGACATGCTTGAGAAAAGCTGGAATGGTGAAGAAGCCGTTACATCCCATCTCCAGTCCAACCCGGAAGACTCTACGATCAGCTAAAACATTCATAGCCACTTAAAAACATTCCATTGGTCTCTTCAAAAGGCGAAATAAAGGCAAAAACCATAGAAGTCGAATCGGTACCCCACCGGTTTTATATGGTAGCGGGCGAACCCTCCGGAGATTTGCATGGATCGAATTTAATACGAGCCATTAAACAAGTGAGCCCCAACGCCGATATCCGTTGTTGGGGTGGCGACAAAATGCAGGCCGAGGGAGGCATCGTAGTAAAACATTACAAAGAACTGGCTTTCATGGGTTTTGTAGAAGTAGTGCTGAACCTGAGAACCATTTTGCGTAACCTTGATTTTTGCAAGAAAGACATTTTGCGGTTTCGGCCCGAGGTGTTGGTATTGATAGACTATCCCGGGTTCAATTTACGATTAGCCAAATGGGCGCGCCAACAAGGGATTAAGGTGACGTACTACATCGCCCCCCAGGTATGGGCCTGGAAGGAAGGGCGTGTAAAAATGATGAAAAAGTGCATTGATGAAATGCTGGTAATCCTGCCTTTTGAAAAGACTTATTTTAAAACCAAATGGCAATGGGATGTGCATTACGTTGGGCATCCGCTGATGGAGGTCATTGAAAGAAAAAAGTCAATTGGCGCAGAACCTTTAGTCCCCACCAACCCCGTTTCCATTCAAAAACCAATAGTAGCCCTTCTACCGGGAAGTCGCAGGCAGGAAATAAAAAAGAAGCTGCCGGTAATGCTTGCAGTAAGTCCAGCTTTTCCGCAATACCAGTTTGTTGTGGCCCAGGCCCCTGGTTTAGAACCCTCTTTTTACAATCAGTTTGTAAAGGATTACCCGGAGGTAGCCTTAGTTACTGATCAAACCTATGATTTGCTGATGCAGGCTCGCGCAGCCCTGGTAACCAGTGGTACGGCTACTTTAGAAACTGCTTTGTTTGAGGTGCCTGAAGTGGTTTGCTACAAAGGCTCTGAAATAAGTTATCAGATTGCAAAGCGCGTCATTAATATCCAGTACATTTCGCTTGTGAACCTAATCATGAATCAGGAAGTTGTGAAAGAACTGATACAGGGAGAAATGACAACAGCCAATATCACCTGCGAGTTAGATCTGTTACTGCATGACGAAGCAAGAATCAACACCCTAAGGCAAGACTATGAAAAACTGAGAGAGAAATTGCAGGCCGATGGGAGCGCTTCGGCCAAAGCAGCGGCTATCATTATGGCATTAGCAGCCCGATAGCCTTGCAACGATAACAATCAGGCAAATTATAAATAAAAAAATACTGATTCGGTTGATGCCGTGCATATAGTTTACCCAACTGCTTTTGGGGCGGCCAGGTTCTTTTTTACGAAGAAACAAGTATTCAGCTATTTGCTTCCAGACTGACATGCAGAGTAAAGATACTGATTTGCGGTTTTGTATTGCTCAATGCCGTTTGGGCGCTTCTATAAATTTCTTTCGGATTACATCCTGCACTTTCATCCCCGACAATTTGCTTTCTAACCAACTGATAATGTCTAAATATGCAAATGCACGGGCTTCAAGCTTATGCGATTGGTATTTTTTAAGCTGGTTCAAAAGCTTTTCAAATTCGGGGCGAATGGTCGCAGCTTTAAACTGAAGCGCTCGTTTTAAAAAACCTAAAATAGCTTCTTCTACCAGGCTTATATTTTCCATTTTAGCCATATAGCGATACACTGATTTTATGAGGTATTGCAATAAATCAAAATTGCCCAATTCGTAATGCGCAATCAAATGCAGCAAGCGACTGTAGCATTGCAGGTCGGTGCGCAAATCATCTTTCTGGTGAATGATCCTGTTCAGGTAAGTGATTGTGTTTTTGTTGTCGCCGCTTCCAAAGTATAAACAGGCGATTTTGTAGTAAAAAACCATGATGCGGTGTCGGTCTAAATATTTTTCATATGCCACCAGCATTTCTTCCAAAAAGGGCACCATTTTTAACCCTTTGTGAAAACTCCCGTCTAAAAAATGAAGGTTTATAACGGCGGTGTACAGGTACTGATAGGCAATAATTCGGTTGTTCTCATTATGTTGCACCAGATTGGTTTTGGCAAATAGTTTAAAAGTTTTGATACAACCTGAGAGTCTCTCGTAGTTTAGTAAATTAAAGTGGGCACTCATTAGGTTGTGCATTCCTTTGATGTACATTGCGGTTTCCACTTCCTTCATTCTGGGTTGGAGTTCAAATTCATCCACCCACTTCTGGCAATACCGGTAAAACATTAAAAAGTCGAGCCGGATAAAAGCATACCAGGCATAGCTTTGAAAATAATACACCCGTTCATAAAAGCCCTGTAACTGAGCGGCATTTTCGGGAAGATTGGTGTCAAAAAAAAGTTGAATACTTTTTAGGTCGTTTTCATTACGCGCATGTCCGTGTTGAATAAACCAGCTGTATAATTGCAGGTTCAGGTTCGACAGGCGATTGGCGTTTCGAAGACTCAAATTCACGTTATCGGCTTCATTTGCTAAATCATCTGCCCGGTTTTTCAGGCTTCGGGTAATAAACAGCGCTTCCACTTTTTTTTCAAAAAACAAGGCTTGTTGCAAATGTGTGAGCTGATGGTAACTCCGCGCCACTTCTTTCAGCCGATCCAAAATTTTCAAGGCTTGCATGTACAGCCCCTTGTTATATAAAATGCGGGCATGGTCTGCCATTTCGCGTAGCTGTATATCCACATTGGTATAGTCTTTCAATACGCGGATACTACTTAGTATTTGTTTGTACAAAAGTGCCTTCGTGTTTGAAAGTTGCTGCTTGGTAAGGGAGCTGGCCTTTTTAAGCAAAGCCCTTTCATCATACTCTGGCATTTTCTCTAAAACGTCAAACAATTGCATGCTTTTCAGGCTTTCCGAACCCGGGTTTCGCTTTACAAAAAGCTTCAAATTCCTCTTTTCACTCTTCTCAAGCGACTTTATTAGTTGAAAAAGTGCATCCGTACTTTTGTTGGGCATTGTAATTGAAAAGGCTTTTGTTTACTGATTATCAATTAGTTAAGATTGTAAATTTGAGTTTATTAATTGTAATTTTTATACGATCTTTGCTTGGCACATTCTAAATAAACTACTACTTTTAGTACCTTTAACAGATAACGAAGATAAACAATTCTGTTCCCCAAAGGATAGAGCGAAAGATCTAAATTAAATCATTGATATGACAAAAGAGAAGGTTTTTATTTTCGACACTACCCTGCGCGATGGCGAGCAGGTCCCTGGTTGTAAATTGAACACAGAGGAAAAAGTAAAACTGGCGCTTAAATTAGAAGAATTAGGCGTAGATATTATTGAAGCAGGGTTTCCGGTATCCAGTCCCGGCGACTTTACATCTGTTGATGAAATTTCTAAAGTGATAAAGAAATCAACAGTCGTTGGGCTTACACGGGCGGTGAAAAACGATATTGAAGTGGCTGCGCAAGCGCTCAAAAACGCCGTAAAGCCGCGTATTCACACCGGTATCGGCTCATCAGACAACCATATTAAATACAAGTTCAAAGCCACCCGGGAGGAAATTTTGGAACGAGCCGTAGCCGCCGTAAAACTGGCACGCAACTTAGTGCCCGAGGTAGAGTTTTATGCCGAAGATGCGGGGCGTGCCGATCTTGAGTTTTTGGCTCGCCTGATAGAAGCGACGATTGATGCCGGAGCCACAATCATGAACATCCCCGATACGACCGGCTCCTGCTTGCCGCACGAATACCAGGCTAAAATGGAATACCTGATGCACCATGTGCCCAATATAGACAAAGCCATTCTTTCCTGCCATTGCCACAATGATTTAGGCTTGGCCACAGCCAACTCTATCGCAGGCGCTATTGGGGGTGCCCGACAAATTGAATGTACTATTAATGGTATTGGCGAACGTGCAGGAAATACTTCTTTGGAAGAAGTAGTGATGGTAATAAAAAAACACCCCAGCCTGAACCTGTACACCGATATTGATACCACAAAACTATTACCCATGAGTCGCCTGGTTTCGGACACCATGCGTATGATAGTGCAGCCGAATAAAGCAGTAGTGGGCGACAATGCTTTTTCGCACTCCTCAGGCATTCATCAGGATGGCTTTTTGAAAGAAGCCACCACCTACGAGATCATTGCACCCCATGAGGTGGGCGCCGATGCGTCTCATATTGTTTTAACGGCACGTAGTGGCCGCAGTGCTTTAGCATACCGCTTTAAAAACCTGGGTTATGAGTTTGACCGCAACCAGGTGGACGAGCTATACCAAACATTTTTAGCGGTAGCCGATGCCAAAAAAGAAGTAGAAGATCATGATTTACGAGAAATGGCAGACAAAATTGCAATCACCATTTAATAAAATTGCAATCACCCAGCCAAACATCATATTAAAAAATGTTTCCGTTAAAAGGACGAACCGGTTATTACTGGATGGCATATCTTTCAATTTAAAACAAAGAGAACATCTTGCTATTTTCGGAAAGAGTGGCAGCGGTAAAACCCTTCTTGGGAAAACCCTCACTGGCGAAATTTTTTACAACGGAACCATTGAGTTTTACAAAAATGGTAAGGCTTTTGTACCCAAAGTAGCCCTGGTGCCTGCAACCGCAACCCTAAAAAACCTTTCTAACCTTAGCAACTTCTATTATCAACAACGTTTTAATAGTATGGATGCAGAAGATTCTTTAACATTAAAAGAAGAACTTTTGCAGAAAGGAAACAGCCGGGATATTGACCTATGGTTAAAGAAGTTTGATCTAACACACCGGGCACACGCTCCTGTAATACAATTATCGAACGGAGAACTGAAGAAAAAACAGATTATTGGGTACCTGCTTCAAAATCCGGATGTTTTAATTCTCGATAATGTTTTTACCGGGTTGGACGCGGCCAGCCGAAAAACATTGCATCGTGTGCTGAACGAACTTGCAAACTCAGGAACCACCCTCGTGCTGATTACCAACACCCACGAACTACCACACTGCATCACCCATTTTGCAGAATTAAATGAAGGGCAACTGATCAATTTTGCACCTGTTGACAATCTTGGTTATCTCCATGTTTCCCAGGAAGAAGCGGTATCGGGCCGTTTACCCGAATTAGAGTCCCGCTATCACGTTGGACCGCTAATAGAAATGAAAGGGGTGCATGTAAAATACGGCGAAAAACAAATATTAAAGAACATCCACTGGCAGGTAAAGCCCGGCGAATGCTGGCAGATAAAAGGTCATAACGGCGCCGGTAAATCTACCCTGTTAAGCCTGATAACAGCCGACAACCCACAAGCCTACTCGCAGCCGCTCTTCCTGTTTGGCCGCAAAAGGGGCAGCGGCGAAAGCATCTGGGATATTAAAAGAAAAATTGGTTTTGTATCGCCCGAACTCCATAATTTTTTTGACAAACGAAGCACCGTTTATCAGGCTATCGGTTCTGGCTTTTTTGATACTGTGGGTTTGTACCGCCCCTTACACGGTGATCAAAGAAGAGCCGTTGAAGAGTGGATAGAGTATTTTTCATTGACCGCTGTAGCCCACCAACCCCTTTACACTTTATCTGCCAGTAAGCAAAAATTAGTTTTAATAGCAAGAGCGCTGGTAAAAAGTCCGTTGCTATTAGCTTTGGACGAGCCCTGCCAGGGCTTAGATGACTATCAAACCAGGAGAATTGTTTCCCTGTTAGATAGAATTTACAAGCAAACAGGCATCTCAATTCTATATATTAACCATTACGATTCAGACGTTCCTGGCTGTATTAAAAATGTATTGGAACTGACGCAGGGTACAGCCCGGATTTACAAAAAACAAACCACGAACACAAGAATTTTACAACCCGCATAAACAAAAAACAGTGAAGAAAAAAATAGCAGTAATTGAAGGAGATGGAATCGGCCCCGAAGTAACGCAACAATCTATTAAAATATTGAATGCCATTGCAGAACAATTTGGGCACCAGTTTACTTATGAATATGTTTTGATGGGCGCTTGCGCCATTGACCAAACCGGAACCCCGCTACCCGATGCCACCATTGAAACCTGCCTGAATAGCGATGCCGTTCTGTTGGGCGCAATTGGCGATCCAAAATATGATAACGATCCTACTGCAAAAGTTCGACCCGAACAAGGATTATTGAAACTGAGAAAGTCCTTACAGTTGTTTGCCAACATCCGACCCGTAAATACCTATCCGGCATTGCAACATTTGTGCCCATTAAAACCCAAAAATGCCGCTGATGTAGATTTTATCATCTATCGGGAGCTTACCGGAGGTATTTATTTTGGTGAGAAGCATATAAGCGAGGACGGAAATACGGCTTCAGACAATTGCCTTTATACCCGGGCAGAAATTGAACGAATTGCCAAACTGGCCTTTGAACATGCACGTATCAGAAATAAAAAATTAACCTTAGTAGATAAAGCCAACGTGTTGGAAACATCCCGACTTTGGAGAAAAGTAGTACAGGAAATGGCGCCACAGTATCCTGATATCAGCGTGGACTTTTTGTTTGTGGACAATGCGGCCATGCAAATTATTGTGAATCCCAAACAATTCGATATCATGCTAACAGAAAATTTGTTTGGCGATGTGCTAAGCGATGAAGCAAGTGTTATCAGCGGATCTTTGGGAATGTTACCTTCCTCATCGGTTGGCAGTAAAGTGGCGCTTTTTGAACCCATTCATGGTTCTTATCCACAGGCCGCTGGTAAAAATATTGCCAATCCGATAGGCTCTATTTTGTCTGCAGCCCTGCTTTTAGATCATTTTGGATTGACAGATGAGGCCTCCTTGGTGCGGGAAGCGGTAGCATGGACCTTGCAAAACGGTTTTGTTACCAAGGATATTGACCCGATAAACTCTTACAGCACAACCTCTGTTGGAGATTTGATCACCGACTACGTGGGTGGAAAAATTCCCGGTTCGGCTAAGGGAGAAAATATTGAAGCAAGAAAATCAACAATAATATAAAGACACATTACGACAATGGAAAGATAGCATGTCTTTTAATTCCTAAAGTAAAAAAGTTTAAAAATAATGGCGTTAAATACATATTCGAAAACAATAACACAAGACCCAACCCAACCCGCTGCGCAAGCACAATTGTATGCTTTAGGGCTTACAGAAGAAGACCTGACTAAAGCACAGGTAGGCATTGTAAGTATGGGATTTGATGGTAACCCCTGCAACATGCACTTAAACGATTTGGCTAAGGTCATTAAGAAAGGCGTCTGGGATCATGATTTAGTGGGTCTGATTTTTCACACAATTGGGGTAAGCGATGGAATGGCAAATGGAACCGATGGCATGCGCTATTCGTTGGTGAGCCGCGATATTATTGCAGATTCTATTGAAACAGTTTGCGGAGCGCAGTGCTACGATGCACTAATTTCCGTACCCGGCTGCGATAAAAATATGCCCGGCTCGCTCATTGCCATGGGCCGTATGAACCGCCCTTCAATAATGGTTTATGGGGGTACCATTGCCCCTGGTCATTACAAGGGAGAAGATCTTAATATCGTATCCGCCTTTGAGGCATTGGGAAGAAAAATTGCCGGTACCTTAGATGAAGGCGATTTTAAAGAAATCGTAAGGCGCGCCTGCCCGGGTCCGGGTGCTTGCGGAGGCATGTACACGGCCAATACAATGGCCTCGGCCATTGAAGCAATGGGAATGAGTTTGCCCTACAGCAGTAGTAACCCTGCTATTAGCGATGACAAACAAAAAGAATGTTTGGAGGCCGGAAAATATATTCGCATTCTTTTGGAAAAAGATATTAAGCCGCGAGATATTATGACGCGCAAAGCTTTTGAAAATGCCATAACCATTATTATGGTTTTGGGCGGAAGCACCAATGCGGTTTTACACTTATTGGCTATGGCAAAAAGTGTGGGGGTGCCTCTTTCTCAGGACGATTTTCAGGCCATCAGCGACCGGGTGCCCGTTCTGGCCGATTTTAAGCCCAGTGGAAAATACCTGATGGAAGACCTGCATCACAAAGGGGGCGTTCCCGCCGTGATGAAATACCTGTTGCAGAAAGGATTGCTACACGGCGATTGTATCACCGTAACCGGAAAAACAATTGCAGAAAACCTGGCCGAAGTTCCCGACCTTGATTTTGAAACTCAGAACATCATTCATCCTTTAGAAAATCCTTTAAAAACAACGGGACACCTGCAAATTTTGTACGGCAACCTCGCTGAGAAGGGTAGCGTAGCGAAAATTAGCGGAAAGGAAGGGGAACGCTTTGAAGGGCCTGCCCGGGTATTTGATGGGGAAAAGAACCTGATTGCCGGTATTTCCAACGGCAGGGTAAAGGCTGGAGATGTGGTGGTAATACAAAATGAAGGGCCAAAGGGAGCGCCCGGTATGCCCGAAATGTTAAAACCAACATCCGCAATCATCGGTGCCGGATTAGGAAAAACGGTAGCCCTGATTACAGATGGCAGGTTTAGTGGAGGTACCCACGGTTTTGTGGTGGGTCATATTACACCCGAATCTTATGATGGCGGATTGATTGGCTTAGTTCACGACGACGATATCATTGAAATTGACGCTGTGAACAATACCCTCATACTTAAAGTATCGGAAGAAGAAATTGCATGCAGACGCGCCGCGTGGAAGCAACCTGCATTGAAAGCAACCAGCGGTGCCCTGTTTAAATATGCAAGATTTGTTAAAGACGCCTCGGAAGGATGTGTTACCGATGAATGACTCTGATAGAAAAAGAACGAATTATGACAATGAACAATGAAATTTTACCGAACCCTAAGCCCGATATTTCTCGGAACCAGAATCGGAACAATCCAACAGGAGTTTTTTTTGAAAACACAAAAACAAATGATGAGCCGGATCGAGTCTGGTTCTCATAGTCATTAGTTTAAATATATTCTTTAACGCTTAAAATCAACATATAAAATGGATACAACACAAACATCTGTCCTAAAAGAAAATCCAATATTGGCAGATAATGAAGAGAATAATCAGAACGACAGTAATCCCGAAAACTTAGTTACCTCTACCGGAAGTGTGGCTGTATTAGAAGCCCTGCTATCCGAAGGAGTGGAAACCATATTCGGATATCCCGGCGGCGCCATTATGCCTATTTATGATGCGCTGTACGACTATACCAACAAAATTCAGCACATCTTAGTGCGACACGAGCAAGGTTCGATACACGCCGCTCAGGGGTTTGCCAAAGCTACCGGTAAAACAGGGGTGGTATTTGCTACAAGTGGCCCGGGAGCTACCAATCTTGTTACCGGCCTCGCCGATGCAATGGTTGACTCTACGCCCGTTGTCTGTATTACAGGCCAGGTATTTGCACACCTTTTGGGTACGGATGCTTTTCAGGAAACAGACGTTATCAATATTACAGCACCTGTTACAAAATGGAACTACCAGGTAACGGAAGCCAGTGAAATACCCGGAGCGCTTGCCAAAGCCTTCTACCTGGCAAAGAGCGGAAGACCCGGACCCGTATTAATTGATATTACAAAAAACGCACAGGTGCAAACTTTTGAACACGGGCCTTATAAAAAATGCAACCATATAAGAAGCTATCGCCCTAAACCCATCATCAGGAAAGAATATGTAGAACGCGCGGCAAAACTGATTAACAGCGCCAAAAAGCCCTTTGTTGTTTTTGGGCAAGGTGTTATTTTGGGAAAAGCAGAAAACGAGTTTCGGGCATTTATCGAAAAAGGGAATATTCCTGCTGCCTGGACGGTTTTAGGCTTAAGTGCCCTGCCTACCGATCACCCATTGAACAGAGGGATGCTGGGCATGCATGGCAATTACGCTCCCAATGTGCTTACCAACGATTGTGATGTGCTAATTGCCGTGGGTATGCGCTTCGATGACAGAGTTACCGGCCGCTTAGATAAATATGCAAAGCAGGCACAGATTGTACATTTGGATATAGACCCGGCGGAAATAGATAAAAACGTTAAAACCACCGTACCGGTTTGGGGCGACTGTAAAGAAACTCTACCCATGCTTACAGAGCTCATTGAAAAGAAAGATCACAGCGAATGGTTGACACGTTTTGCCGAATTAGACAAAGACGAACAACGGGAATGTATTCAACCTGAAATGCACCCCGAGGGAGAGGTGATGAGCATGGCCGAAGTAATTGATACCTTAAACGAGTTAACCAATGGCGATGCCGTAATTGTAACGGATGTGGGTCAGCACCAAATGGTGGCCTGCCGCTATGCAAAACTCAACAACAGCAGAAGCAGTATTACGTCGGGGGGGCTGGGCACCATGGGATATGGACTACCTGCGGCAATTGGCGCTAAGCACGGTGTGCCTGATAAACAAGTAGTGGCGATAACCGGTGATGGTGGCATCCAGATGACCGTTCAGGAATTGGGTACCATACAGCAATTTGGGGCGAAAGTAAAAATATTGGTTCTGAACAATAATTTCTTGGGCATGGTACGTCAGTGGCAGCAGTTGTTCAATGACAGAAGGTATTCATTTGTAAGCATTACCAGCCCCGATTTTGTAGCTCTGGCAAATGCCTATGGTATTTCTGGCAATTCTATTGACAGCCGCGACAATTTAAAAGACGCATTAAAGACGATGCTCGATCATGACGGCGCCTATTTGCTGGAAATAAAAGTTGGCAAGGAAAATAACGTATTCCCCATGGTGCCGCAGGGCTGCAGTGTTAGCGAAATCAGGTTGAAATAAGGGTTCGCTCACCGGCTTCGATCAGGAGCCCGCAAGCAACAAAAACCTAAGGTAAAACGAATTGATTAATAATAAATTTGAATAGAACCGCCAATTTCAGCAGCATACCGGATCATTACAATACAAAAAATAGGCAACCCGGCAGGGGGTTCAGATGTATGAAGTCCGAAACAATAAGCAGAAAAGCTGAAAATTTCAATTTAAACCCACAAACAAGTAAATTATGATGCAAGAATATACATTAACCGTTTACGCAGAAGACCAAATCGGTCTGTTGTCTCGTATCGCTATTATTTTTTCCCGCAGGAAAATAAATATTAATAGCCTGAACACCTCACCTTCGGAGATCGAAGGCATTCATCGTTTCAATATTGTGATTGATGAAACCGAAGAGGTAGTTAAAAAACTTTGCCGGCAGATAGAAAAACAGGTAGAAGTGCTTAAAGCCTATTACAATACAGGCGACGAAATCGTATGGCAGGAAATGGCGCTTTATAAAGTACCTACAAAACAGGTAGCCGAGAAAATGACCGTGGAACGTGTTTTAAGGCAATACGGTGCCCGTGTGGTAGTGATTCGGAACGATTATACTATTTTTGAAACCACAGGCCATCGCGAAGAAACCGACAAACTGGTAGAAGTATTGGAAGAATACGGGTTGATAGAATTTGTACGAGGAGCCCGCATTGCGATTATAAAAGCCAGTGAGGGATTCCACAAACGCATTAAGGCATTTGAAGCTCAGGAACCACACGAAGAAGTAATAGAAAATGCATTCTTAAATGAAAATGAAAAAGTATTTACACTATAGCCTGAATAGAGCAAAATTGCAGAAGGGCAGCCTTTTGCCGATTTCAACTAAGGTTATGGACTAAAATTAACAATCAATAAAATAAAAATTAATGGCAAAGTTAAATTTCGGAGGCGTTGAAGAAAACGTAGTTACAAGGGAAGAATTTCCTCTAAGCAAAGCACAGGAGGTATTAAAAACCGAGACGATTGCAGTGATCGGTTATGGCGTTCAGGGCCCGGGTCAGGCACTCAATCAAAAAGACAATGGCATCAACGTAATTGTGG
>JBDHYK010000049.1:0-16271 GCA_039811305.1 Niabella sp. | reverse complement strand
CCGAAAGCTACACGGAAACAGTATTACAGGAAATGGCAGCCTTGCCAAATGCTTTATTGGCCTTTACTGATTATACCGAAATGGTTGATGGGAAACGAATCCCCAGATCCCTGAATCTGATCATAAAAAACATCATGCTGACACCGTTTTGGGTGTCAAAAAGCATCAGCAACCGATTTTTCAAGAAAGCAGTTTTGTCTTTTGGAGACCCTGTTTGTTGCCCGTCTGTAACCCTTCACAGAGCGGCTGTACCCGATTTTAAGTTTTCAGACAAGTACTCGTATATATTAGACTGGGATGCCTGGTGGCAGCTGGCAAAAAAAGATGGAAGTTTTATTTATATCCGTAAAAGACTTTTGGCACACCGGTTGCACAAGGGTTCCGAAACTACCCACCTGATCACCAGTGGCAAACGGGGGCAGGAAGAACGTGCCATGTTGCAACGAATTTGGGGTAAATGGCTGGGGGCATTACTTGCCCGACTGTACCGGGTGGGGCACAAGGCGAATCTCAAGTAGCGGGGCTTAATTTTGTTTGCGCAGAGACCATTGAAGATTGCCCTGGGCTAACTTATGCCCGGGATCAATTTGCAAAGCTTTTTTACAGGCTTCCAACCCTTTTTCCCATTGCTGCATACTGTTGTAGGCAGCACACATATTACTGTACGCATCGGCCGAGTTGGGTTTGAGTTTTAAAACTTCTTCGCAGGCTTTAATACACTCGTTAAAATTGCCCATTTGATACATCAAAAGGCTGTAATTAAGAAAGTCGTCGGCGGTTTTTGGCTGAGGAACGGCTGTTCGGGTAGAATCGGCTGCAATTTTGCTTGCTGAAGCTGCCAGAAATGTTTGGGCCTGAGCATCGCCGGGCATCAAATCAAGTTTATGCTTTGCTGTTTTTTCCAAAGCATCCCATTGGCGCAGCGACTGCAAGCAAGACATTAAAATGTTCAGCGCTTCTATATGATTGGGATTAATTGCAAGTGCTTTTTCGGCGTTGGCTTTTGCATCGCTTATCCTGCCGTTCTCCAATAGGTAACGTGCGTATAAATAATAGGCTTCTGAGTAATTAGGGCTCAGGCTGATTGCAGTATGAAAATTTGTTTCTGCCTCGGTGTGCCGATTGAGTCGGCCTAACACAATTCCCAGGTTCACATAGAGGCTACTATAAGCAGGTACCAAAGGTTGTGCCTTTAAAAAATACTCCAGGGCTTTTTCATAGTGGCCCTTTTCCATTTGGGAGAGTCCATAATTCATCAGTCCGCGGCCATTGTCAGGGCTTTTTTGTGTTACATCGTACCACAAGGATTCCTCGGTTCTCCAAACTTTATTGCGTTGAAACGCACCATAAGCGTTCAGCATAATTATTAACGACAGGGTTGACAATAAGGCCATTCTTCGTATTTTGCTGGTTTCCAGTACTTTTTCATGATTATTCATCCAATTACCTATGGCGGTTATTACACTAAGGGTTAATCCGGTAAAGGCAAAATACATTCTATGGTCGTTCATTACCTCGGCAAATGGCGCAAGAGAAGTAGGCAGTAGCGAAGCTGCAAACCAGATCAGCCCAAAAGCAATCGGCCGATTTTGAGGTTTTACCGAAGTTTTAAACACGGTGATTATCAAAAGCACCAGAAATAGAACGCCCATGATAATTTTGGTATCCCAAATGTCGGTGATCACCTTCATGTCCGTGTCGGCGCTAAGGTGAATAGGAAGAAAAAACGATTTAAAATACAGCAGCCACACATAGGTTTGCGTTATCCAGTAATACCCCGCAGGATTGCTCATGCCAAACGAAACGGAACTGCCCCCTATTAAGCTTGAAAGAGTGTAAAGCTGAACCAATATAATCGCAATTAGTAAGGGTAGCAACTGTACTACAACGCCGCCCATTGCCTTAAGACCTGATTTTTTAAATAGTTGCGGCAGGGAAAGGTTTTTTTCGAACAAGAGAATATAAAAGAAGAGCAGGATTACCAGCACAGGTACTGTTTCTTTGGCGAAAATACCCAAAATTGCCGGTAGAATATAGTAATGCAATTTTCGCTTTTGCGGATACGCAACATAAACATAAAATGCAAGAACGATGAAAAAGGTAGATAATATATCCGATCTTGAAATAATATAGTTGATGGTTTCGGCACCTGCGGTGTGAACGGCAAACCAGGCCGCACCAAAAAGCGCTATGTATGGGTTCCATTTACTTTTTGAAAAAATGGAGATGATTTTGAGGTAAACGAAGAATAAAAGCACACACAATCCGATATGCCAGAGAAAATTTGATAATTGAAAGAAAAAAGGCTTCATTTCACCGCCCAACCAATAATCAATAGCCAGGGTGGTGGAAACCAGTGGGCGCAGGCTTTGGTGGTCAACACTGGCGCTGAACAGGGTAGGATCTACAAAAAATTTGGGAATATTAGACAGTTTTCTGACGTGCACATTATTTACAATCGTGTGAAAATCATCAAAATGGAATTCATTAAAAAAATGATTGCTGTAAGCTGCAATCAACACAATCAACATTACAAGTGCACTGTACGTGAATTTTTTCTTTTCTGTCATATACAACAAATCCTTATTTTTTGAAAATGCAATCTTTTGATTTTTATTGGCTTAGCTGCCCGATCCCAGTTTTTCTCCTTCTAAAACGGATAGTTTTCTTACAATATCGGTCATTTTTTTTTCAAGAAGCTTAAGTTTTTTGTAAAAGCCGATGAAAATAAAAATAAACAGGAGGAAGGTAATGTAAAACAATAGGTCCACCCCCCGGTTCACACCAACTTTTTGAGCCAGGTACTGCAAACTATCCGGAAATAAAATGATTGCAGTGAGCAAAACCAGCATGAAGGTTAAAAACAGTTTTCGCTGCTTAAAATTTGTAAGCGCATATACTGCAAGAAGCAGCACACAGGCTATTAAAATAATTTGTATCGTGTTCATTGTCTGAGTAATTTTTTCATAATAAGGCTTTGCAGTATTTTTAGTGCATCGCTGCTTGTTTGACCTTTTCCCTTAGAATAGTCGGTATAAAAAACCTTTGTTGGAAACTCTCCATATTTTAAATGGTTACTTTGGGTTTCCATAAGTATTTCGGTAGCATGAGCCATTCTGTTCTCGGTTAGGCTCACTTTTTTTGCAAAGACCTGGTTCATCGCTCTGAATCCATTATGCGCATCGGACAGCTTCAATCCGGAAAATAAATAGTTAATCCAGATAGCGGCTTTCAATAAAAGGCGTCTGGATGGGGCCATGCCTTCTGCTTTCACTCCCAAAAACCGGGAGCCAAATACGATATCCAGGTTGTTGTTTATGAGATAGGCAACCATGGGTTCTATGTCTTCTGCATTATGTTGCCCATCCGCATCAAAGGTTACAAAGTACTGCATATTAAGCTTTTGGGCAAAGCAAATGCCGGTTTGCAACGCAGCTCCCTGGCCTAAATTTGTGAGATGCTGCAAAAAATATACCGGGTAATCTTTAATGGCGTCCCGGATATTCTCAGTAGATCCATCATCTACCACGATCACAGTAAAGGGATAGCGAAGCAGATTTTCTATTGTGTTTGCTATCACACTACTCTCGTTGTACACCGGTACAATTACTGCAACTAAGGCGTGTGGTATTGCCATGCTGATGGTATTTTTTATTTACAGGCTGCAAATTTACTAAGTTCTCTTTAAAAAGGGGTTCAGGTATGGGTAAGACCTTTCGTTTTCATGCTACTTCCCTCCAAATTCCTACCTTAGCAATCATGAAAAAAAGATTATTTCTGTTAGATGCTTATGCTTTAGTTTTCAGGGCCTATTACGCTTTGATCCGTTCTCCGCGTGTCACCAGTAGCCAAAAAAATACGAACGCCCAATTTGGGTTTACCAATACACTTATAGAATTAATAACCAAACAGAAGCCTACCCACATGGCTGTGTGCTTTGACACGCATCATCCTACCGAACGACATACCGATTATTCCGAATATAAAGCCAACCGGCAAGAAACCCCGGAAGATATTTTAATTGCCGTTCCGGACATAAAAAAAATTATAGAAGGGTTTAATATTCCTGTTATCGAAGCGCCCGGGTATGAGGCAGATGACGTTATCGGCACACTAAGCAAACAGGCCGCCGCCGCCGGATACGAGGTATTTATGGTTACTTCTGATAAAGACTACGGCCAGTTAGTTACGGATCAGGTAAAAATATACAAACCGGCTTACCAGGGAGGTGATGTGGAAATACTGGGGCCCGAAGAAGTATGCGCCAAATGGAATATTCAAACAGTAAGCCAGGTAATAGATATGTTAGGGCTGATGGGCGACGCTGTGGATAATATCCCCGGCATACTGGGCGTAGGCGAAAAAACAGCAGCCAAGTTGTTAGCAGAATACGGAACCCTCGAAGATGTATTGGCCAACGCCGACAATATAAAAGGAGCTATGGGCAAAAAAATACAGGAGGGAAAAGAAATGGCGCTTCTTAGCAAAAAGTTAGCTACCATTATTACGGATGCGCCTGTGGAGTTTCATGAAGAGAATTTCGAACTTTCCGAATGGAACAAAGAGGCGCTCCGAGAGATCTTTGCTGCATTGGAGTTCCGGACTCTTGGAAAACG
Organism: Niabella sp.; assembly: GCA_039811305.1. Classification (GTDB taxonomy): domain Bacteria; phylum Bacteroidota; class Bacteroidia; order Chitinophagales; family Chitinophagaceae; genus Niabella. The sequence continues at coordinate 11,655 of JBDHYK010000049.1, read as the reverse complement.
AATACTCGGAGAAGTGGTGGCGCCCGAAGGTGCTGCCAGTAAGACTACGGGAGTTAGCCGTACAACAAAAAAACAGCCACTGGGGGTTCAGATAGATTTATTTGGAAATATTGTTGGCTCTGAGGCAGAAAATGAAGATCCGATTTTAGACGAAGAAGAATACCCAATCCACTCTTTAAAGAACATTGATCAGGTACCCCACAACTACATAGCGGTTACAACCCTGCCGGAAATTCGGCAACTGGTGTTGCAACTTATGGCAAACCGGGAAATATGCCTCGATACCGAAACCACGCACTTAGACGCGAATCTGGCACAGTTGGTAGGCCTTAGTATTAGTGTAACTCCCGGGCAGGCCTGGTATATTCCCTGCCCCCCCGATCAACAGGAAACCAAAGAAATTCTCGCAGTTTTTAAACCACTCTTTGATGATGAAAGCAAAATTTGGGTGGGTCAGAACTTAAAATACGATTTGTTGGTGCTAAAATGGTATGGATGGGAGCTAAAGGGGCAACTATTTGATACCATGTTGGCGCATTATGTTATTGATCCCGATGGAAAACATGGCATGAACGATCTCAGTGAGAAATATCTTGGCTATGAGCCTGTTTCCATAGACGAACTAATCGGCAAGAAAACCAGCACGCAAGGCTCCATGCGCCAGGTACCGTTGGAAAAAATAACAGAATATGCCGCTGAAGACGCTGATATTACCCTGCAATTGAAAGGGGCTTTGATGCCCTTATTAAAAAAAATGGAGGTGGAAAGAGTTTTCAGCGAAGTAGAGAATCCATTGGTGAAAGTGCTTGTGGATATGGAATTTGAAGGGGTGCGTATAGATGAAGCCTTCCTGAACTCGTATTCCAAAGAGTTGGAAAAAGAGGCGGCATTGTCCGAAAAGAAAGTATTTGACCTTGCAGGGGTCCGTTTCAACCTGGCATCACCTAAACAATTGGGTGAAGTGCTGTTTGACAAACTAAAATTAGACCCCTCGGCAAAAAAAACAAAAACCGGCCAATACAAAACGGGCGAAGACGTATTGCTGAAATTAGAAGTGAAGGGACATGAAATTGCCAAAGAAATACTCAATTTTAGGGAGCTTACAAAACTTAATTCTACCTATGTGCTGGCGCTGCCGCAACTGATTCATCCGATTACCCAACGAGTACACACCAATTACGCACAAGCAGTAGCGGTTACCGGAAGGCTGGCCAGCAACAATCCCAATCTTCAGAATATTCCCGTAAGATCCGATCGGGGAAAAGAAATTCGAAAAGCATTTATTCCCCGCGACGAACAACATGTACTATTATCTGCAGACTACTCCCAAATTGAACTTCGCATTGTAGCGGCTATAAGTGGCGATGCTAATATGTGCAAAGCCTTCCAGGATGGGATGGATATTCATGCTGCCACAGCGTCTAAAGTGTTTAATGTAGATCTAAAAGATGTTACCAAAGAAATGCGGTATAAAAGCAAAAGTGTAAATTTTGGCATCATTTACGGGCAGGGAGCCTTTGGCCTGGCCGAAAATTTAGGCATTTCAAGAAGCGAAGCAAAAACCATCATTGACAGTTATAAGCGTGAGTTTTCGGGGATTCAGAACTACATGGATGACACGATCAAATTTGCCAGAGAACATGGATATGTTCAAACCCTGCTGGGTCGCAAACGTTGGTTGAAAGACATTAATAGCAACAATTTTACCGTGCGGGGTTTTGCAGAGCGAAACGCCATTAACTCTCCCATTCAGGGTACTGCCGCAGATATGATTAAATTGGCGATGCAAAAAGTACATACGGCTATGAAAAAATCGGGCATGAAAAGCAAAATGATTTTACAGGTGCATGATGAATTGCTCTTTGATGCGAGAAAGGATGAACTGCACGAACTAAAACCCCTAATCCTGGAGAATATGGAAGGTGCGTTACTTCTTCCGCACAATGTACCGGTTATAGCCGAGTGCGGCGAAGGGAACAACTGGTTAGAAGCGCATTAAGCACTGTAACGATGGGTACCTATTCGTCTATTTGTTCGTCTTCTAATTTAGCAACCACCTCTGGCATCAACTTTTTAATCGGATTGATCCGCTGCTCGTCGTACTCCTGGCGTTGCCGGATGACATCCATACAAAAATAAACAGCGTGCAAAAAAGAGGAAGGATCGGCAACCCCTTTTCCGGCAATATCAAAAGCAACTCCATGATCCGGAGATGTTCTCACTCCTTCTAATCCGGCAGTATAGTTTACCCCTTCCCCAATGGCAAGAGATTTGAACGGAATCAGCCCCTGATCGTGGTACATAGCCAACACCGCATCGAATTTTGTAAAATGGCCACGGGCAAAAAACGCATCGGCACTATAAGGCCCAAAGGCAAGTATATTATTGTCCTTGGCCTGGCGTATGGCCGGTTTGATGATTTTTATTTCTTCATCCCCTACAAGGCCTTCATCGCCCGAGTGAGGGTTCAATGCCAGCACAGCAATTCTGGGGCGGCCAATCCCAAAGTCTTTTTGAAGGCTTGTTTGCATAATTTGCAATTTGCTAAGAATATGCTCCTTGGTAATCTGCTGAGCCACAGCACTTATGGGTAGATGTTCCGTAACCAAGGCTACCCGCATATTGGTGGCACAAAGCATCATTACCACATCCGGAACGTTAAAAACTGCTTGCAAATAGGGAGTGTGCCCTGTATAGGAGAAGCTTTGTGATTGTACATTACTTTTATGGATGGGGGCTGTAACCAATCCGTCAATCTTCTTATCCTTTAAAAGTTCGGTAGCCGTTTGTAAGGATAGTACGGCGTATTGCCCCCCGGTTTCGGTAAGCTGTCCGGGAGTAATATTCACATCTTCATCCCAACAATTAAAAATATTCACCTGCTTGCTATTCAACCGGCTGATATCGCGGGTGTGATAGAAAGAAAAATTGGAATCGGGAACCGTTTTCCTATAAAAATTGATCACTTTATTACTGGCAAAAATCACAGGGGTACACAACTCTATAATGCGGCTGTCGGAGAATGTTTTTATAATCAATTCAATACCAATTCCATTTACGTCGCCACAAGTTACCCCTATTACTGGTTTCTTTTGGTTCATCATCTTTTAAAAATAAGGTTTGTAAAAGTAATCATTTTGAAATTAGCGGAATGGGTAAAATTTAAAACGCTTCAATCTGATAGATTTGGACACAATTACAGATTCTTTTCGTATCAAGAGTTATATTTACAGTCTAAAACCGTTATATGACTTCGAATTACCGGCTATTGAACGCGAATAAAAAAATTGCCTTAGTGGCACACGACCACAAGAAAGATGAAATACTGCAATGGGCGCTTGCCAATAAACAAAACCTGGCCAAACATAAACTCTATGCAACCGGTACAACCGGAAAAATTCTGGAAGATGCTTTAGGCCAGTACATTACCAAATTTTTAAGTGGCCCCTTGGGGGGCGATCAACAGATTGGAGCCATGATTGCAGAAGGAAAACTGGATATCATGATCTTTTTTTGGGATCCCATGGAAGCCCAACCCCACGATCCGGATGTGAAAGCACTGATGCGGCTCGCCGCGGTTTATAACCTGCCGATGGCTTGTAATGCTGCTACAGCCGATTTTCTGTTCACATCGCCCCTGATGAATGATGCTTACGAGGCCATACAAACCGACTATAATCTTTATTTAAAACGATCCATTCCCGGAACTCAGGGGGTTTAAGCAGCTTGCCTATATAAAAACAGTTATTTTTGCACCCCTTAAGAGGCTGTTAAGGCAGCCCGAAGCAAAACTATTATTAAAATATTTTAAAACCATGAACAGAGGTCCCGTTTCACAGTTTATAGAACATCATTACAGGCATTTCAATGCTGCCGCATTGATGGATGCAGCAAAAGGATACGAACAACACCTTGCCGAAGGCGGTAAAATGATGATTACCCTGGCCGGTGCAATGAGTACGGCCGAACTGGGTATTTCTCTGGCCGAAATGATTCGCCAAGATAAAGTACAGATTATTAGTTGCACAGGCGCCAATTTAGAAGAAGATGTGATGAACCTGGTAGCCCATAGCCACTATAAGCGCGTTCCTCATTATCGTGATCTTACCCCTCAGGATGAGTGGAACTTACTTGAAAACCACTATAACCGCGTTACAGATACCTGTATTCCGGAAGAACAAGCCTTTCGCAAACTACAGCACCATTTGGAGAAAGTTTGGAAAGATGCCGAAGAAAAGGGAGAGCGGTATTTCCCCCATGAATTTTTGTACAAAGTGGTTCTTAGTGGCGTTCTGGAGCCGGACTACGAAATTGATCCCAAAAACAGTTGGATTATTGCGGCTGCTGAAAAAAATATACCCATTATTGTACCCGGATGGGAAGATAGCACTACCGGTAATATTTTTACCAGTTACGTCATCAAAAATCAATTAAAAGCCTCCACAGTAAAAACTGGTATTGAATATATGGTAATGCTCACCGAATGGTACCGGGCGAACAGCAGCGGCAAAGGCGTGGGCTTTTTTCAGATTGGCGGAGGAATTGCCGGCGATTTCCCAATTTGTGTAGTACCCATGATGTACCAGGATCTGGAATGGCACGACGTTCCATTCTGGAGCTATTTTTGCCAAATCAGCGATAGTACCACCTCTTACGGCAGTTATAGCGGTGCGGTACCCAACGAAAAGATTACCTGGGGCAAATTAGATATCAACACGCCAAAATTTATAGTGGAAAGCGATGCAACCATTGTGGCGCCCCTGATATTTGCCTGGATCCTGGGCTGGTAGTGTTTTTAGAAAAGAGATCAAATACGATTGAAAATCAATCCATAAAAAAAGCGCCTCGGTATATTGGGCGCTTTTTTAAAATGACTTTGCTGCTATGATTTTTTCAGCTCGATAGATTTATCCCCAATTTTTATAATAAGCACCCCATCAGATAAGTGCTTTACAGCCCAAACAAATCTCTTGGCTGCTTCTTTGGAAAGTTGAATATTGCCCTTATCGTCTATAACAATGTATTGATTATAGTTCTGAAGCAATTTAGAAACCAGAGTATAAGCATCAGCCGAAGAACTGTTTGTGCCATTTTGCCAGGTAGCGATCAGGGATTTTAATTGAGCCGCCGAGGGGCCTTGGGTTACCTCCAGTTTTGAATTGGAAAGCTGGATGTTTTCTCCATTATAACTCCATTGCCCACTAATGGTTGCAGCAAACCGAAAGGTAAAGGAAGGCGCTTTTATCTCTACCACAGTAGAAAATTTAAACGTTTTATCAGCAGTAAAAGTTACTGAGGTTTTTGCATCATTCGATTCTGTGATCCAATGGGTGCCAGCTAATTTTTGATCCTCATTATTTTCCACACTGTCCGCGTTTTTCTGGCAGGAGACCCATCCGAAGTTCAGAATTACCAAAAACAAAAATAATTTTTTCATTAATATGTTTCTTTACAGTACAAAAATCGAAGATAATATATTGATTTGCAGCGTAAAAATAGAGTATTTCGGCAGTACTATAAATTTTTTTTGATGAATTTTCCTTCATTCCACTTCGTTTTAGAAAGGTTTGGGTATCGGCGGATGGAATTACACCCGGATTTTTATATAAATTGGGGTGTGGATGGGACGTAAACTTTACTTCCCTCCCCAAAACCACTATTTTTAATTCGTTTAAGTAGGTAGGCTTCTTCTATTGCAATTGTGTAGGAAAGAGGAGTTTTTCTGCACAAAAGAGTTCGCTCTCTAAAAAAAATTTTGTCAGATTCCCTGGCCCGTTTTACCTTTGCAACCATGAATTTTTATAAGCATACGAAGATTACTAAGAATATCCGCTAAAGGGAGGGATTTTTGTATGTAAAAACATAAAATTTTAAACGAGCCTCCCCAAGTGGGAGGTTTTTTTTCACAACGCCCTCGGTTTTCTGGATGGGGCAGGGGGTAAAAAACATAAAATATGAAAGTTGCAGTTGTTGGCGCCACAGGATTAGTAGGCACTAAAATGTTACAGGTATTAGCCGAAAGGAATTTTCCGGTAACCGAATTATTACCCGTTGCCTCAGAAAAGAGCGTGGGAAAAGAAGTGGAATTTAAAGGAACAAAGTATAAAGTGATTGGTTTGCAGGATGCGATTGATGCAAAACCCGCTATCGCGATTTTTTCAGCAGGTGGAGGAACATCAACCGAATGGGCGCCCAAATTTGCCGCAGCCGGTATTACGGTCATTGACAATTCATCTGCCTGGCGCATGGATCCTGAAAAACCATTGGTGGTTCCAGAAATTAATGCAGATATTTTAACAACCGATGATAAAATTATCGCCAATCCCAATTGCTCCACTACACAAATGGTGGTGGCATTGGCACCCTTGCACAAAAAATACAGAATTAAAAGAATCGTGGTATCTACCTACCAAAGCGTAACGGGTACGGGCAAAAAAGCGGTAGATCAAATGATGGGTGAAAGAAATAAGGCAGTAGCCGGCAACGACAGTGAGTATCCTATGGCCTATAAATATCCCATTGACCTGAACGTGATTCCCCAAATTGATGTGTTTACAGATAACGGGTACACCAAAGAAGAGATGAAGATGGTGAACGAAACAAAAAAAATATTAAGAGATGATAGCATAAAAGTTACAGCTACTACGGTGCGTATTCCTGTCATGGGTGGGCACAGCGAAGCCGTAAATGTGGAGTTTGAAAATGATTTTGAACTGGCCGATGTAAGAGGTGTTCTGGAAACGGCTGCCGGCGTTGTAGTTATTGATGATCTGGAAAACGCTCAGTATCCTATGCCCAAAGACGCACACGAACGGGACGAAGTGTTTGTAGGCCGCTTGCGCAGAGACGAAACTCAACCCAATACCCTAAACGCCTGGATTGTGAGCGATAACCTGCGAAAGGGTGCGGCTACCAATGCCGTACAGATCGCCGAATATCTGGTTGCGCATCAGTTGGTATAAAAGACCAAAGAATAGATTTAGAAGAGCAGACTTTTTAGTTTGCTCTTTTTTACATAGAATCGTTTACTTTTATCAAAATTATTTACTGCTTCCACCTTATACAATATGAATACGCATAAACGACTCCATCCCTTTTTCTGGATCCCTTCTACCTGGTTTGCTATGGGTCTGCCCTTTGTGGCATTATCGGCGTCATCAGTTCTTATGTTTAAAAACATGAATATTTCTGATACCCAAATCGCATTCTGGACTTCACTGATCATGCTGCCCTGGACCTTGAAACCTTTGTGGAGCCCCTTTTTGGAAATGTATAAAACCAAGAAGTTTTTTGTGATCTTCACCCAGTTATTCACGGGTATATTATTTGGATTGGTGGGGCTGAGCCTGCAACTCGATCAATTTTTTGTGGTTTCTATAGCCATCCTTGCCATGATTGCCATGAGCGGGGCTACCCACGATATTGCTGCAGACGGGGTGTATCTGAACACCCTTAACTCAAAAGACCAGGCAAAGTACGTGGGCTGGCAGGGTGCTTTTTACAATATTGCAAAGATTGTAGCCGGCGGGGTACTGGTGTATTTTGCCGGAATTCTTGAAAAAAAAATCGGAATCACCAACGCGTGGATGATTATTATGTTCCTTTTTGGAGGCATTATGGTTTTATTAGCCCTGTACAACAGTAGGGTATTGCCAACAGGAGGCGCTGCAAAGAAAGTAACCTCAATTAAGGAAACCTGGCAAACTTTGTTGGTGGTGATGGCCAGTTTCTTTCAAAAAAAGAATATTTGGTACGGCCTGATATTTATATTTTTTTATCGCTTTGCCGAAGGGCAGGCTATAAAAATAGTGCAACCTTTTTTTAAAGAAGAACGAATTAAGGGAGGGTTGGGGCTTGATACGGCCACCATCGGCTTATTATACGGGGTCTTTGGATCTATTGCCTTTGTTACAGGCTCTATTCTGGCTGGTTATTTTGTTTCCACAAAAGGGCTTTCTCGTAAAACCCTGTTGTTGTTATGCACCACGTTCAATTTGCCTTTTGCAGCCTATGCCTATTTGGCCATTAACGTTCCCGAAAATATCTACATCATTGGCACTGCTGTTGCAATTGAATATTTTGGGTATGGCTTTGGTTTTGTAGGGCTCATTTTATTTATCATGCAAAATATTGCCCCCGGAAAATACAAAATGGCTCACTTTGCCTTTGGTAGTGGATTAATGAACTTGGGTTACATGGTACCCGGTATGATCAGTGGAGCCATCAGTGATTGGCTGGGGTATAAAAACTTTTTTATCTGGGTGCTAATTGCTACGATTCCCGCATTTATTGTTACAGCTTTAGTACCCCTGCGTAGTCGTGAGCAAATTGCGGCAGACGATCTGGAAGTGGAGGCGGCACTCGTTGCAGAAGATAGCCGATAATGGAATCAAAAGAATGAAAATTTTGCTTTGGCATTCAAAGTCAATAAAATATGAAGAAGAAGTTTTCAATAACCCCCAATACCCTTGCTGTTTTTTGTATTATGGCGCTATCGGTAGTTGTAAGCCTCGTGAAAACGCTGGTTGCCTCAAAAAACTCTCCGGTGGCCACGGTGCAAGCCTATCAAAAAGCAATCGTGCCATTTACTATTTTAGACGGCGTTACCCTCCTCATAATCCTGTTAATGGCCTTTTTGGTTCTTAAGCTAATAAGAAACATTTCAAAACAGCAACCCTGGAACGACCGATATTATATCCGTGTTAAAACCATCGGTTGGTTAGCCATATTGGCAATGTTTATTGATGCTATTTCGTTTGTAGGGCGAGAACAAGCTCTGGATCCTATGCAGGGGATCGCCCCGGCACTCACGGATACCAAATTGTACTCCGATGCTATTTTGCAACTTCTGTTTTCATCTCCCGTAGCCTGGTTTCTGATCTTATGCATTTTTTTAACAGCCGATCTGATGCAACAGGCTCAGGAATCAAAAAACGAAGCATCGGTAACTAGATAATTTTTAATACTCTCTTTATTAAAAAACAGAAATGATCTTCAAAACCTTTAAACTACTGACTATTCGGTAAGCAAAAAACCGTTGTCGCATGGGTATTGTTACGGCAATCCCCATCAGTTAATAATCTTTACATTCGCAAAAATTTTGAATATCAACACATCAAAAAAAATATTAGTAACAGGCGGAACAGGTTTTCTGGGGGGGTATATTCTGAAAGAACTGGTAGAACAGGGTTTTTCTGTAAGGGCAATAAAACGGCCAACCGGTAAAATTCCCTTTTTCATCAATAAAGAAATAATGGACCAGGTAACCTGGGTAGAAGGCGATGTTTTAGATATTACTTCACTTTTTGATGTTATGGAAGGTGTGGATATAGTGATACATGCAGCAGCGGTGGTTTCTTATGGAAATGCGGACAGGAGCATGCTGTATCAGGTGAACATAGAAGGTACCCGGAACATTGTAAATGTAGCACTGGAAAAGGGAATTGGCAAATTGGTCTATATTAGTTCCATTGCCGCTTTGGGTCGCAAAGAAAATGGAGCAATGGTAGATGAAACCACCCCCTGGCAGAGTTCCCCATCCGATACCCACTATGCCATTACGAAACACAAGGCCGAAATGGAAGTCTGGCGTGGCTTTGCTGAAGGGCTCACCGGAGTTATTGTAAACCCGGCAACCATTATGGGATTTGGAAACTGGGATGACGGAAGTTGTGCAATTTTTAAAAGCGCCTATAAAGAATTTGGCTGGTACACGAACGGCGTTAATGGGTTTGTAGCCGTTGAGGATGTTGCAAAAGCCACGGTGGAGCTAATGAAAACAGAAGTTTCTGGCGAACGTTTTATTGTTTGTGGCGCTAATTGGTCATTTCGGGATTTATTCAACACAATGGCTGATGGGTTCGGTAAAAAACGACCCAGCCGAAATGCAAACCCCTGGGTCAGTGCTCTGGCATGGAGGATAGAAAAGGTTAAATCCTGGATATCAGGAGTGCAACCTTTAATTACCAAAGAAAGTGCGAAACTTGCCAATACCCATACGCTTTTTAATAGTTCTAAACTATTGAAGTATTTGCCCGGCTTTAGCTACACGCCTTTAGACGAAGCCATTAAGGCAGCCTGTAAAAAATACAGAGCCGCAATTACCACAACCGAAAAAAAATAATTATACTTCGCTGTCGCAATAAATTATTTCAAAGCATAGTTCTATAAAAAAAATCTTCAAACCATATAAATGGCTGCTCCTGAAAGCATAACAATATATACAGACGGCGCTTCTCGCGGCAACCCTGGCCCGGGTGGGTATGGGGTAGTTTTACTTTTTGGAGCCCACCAGAAAGAACTTTCTGGCGGATTTCGTTTAACCACTAATAACCGAATGGAGTTAGTAGCAGTAATTGAAGGCTTAAAGGCATTAAAAACAAAGGAACTTCCTGTAACCGTATATTCTGACAGTAAATATGTAGTGGATGCCATAACCAAGGGATGGCTGAATAATTGGATAAAGACTAACTTTAAAGGCGGCAAGAAGAACAAGGATCTATGGATGCAATATTATAAACTGTCCCTGTCTTTTCAAGTGCGATTTGTTTGGGTAAAAGGGCATGCCTCCAATCCTTTTAACAATCGGTGTGATCAATTAGCTACCAACGCAGCCGACGGCGCTTCACTGGCAGTTGATACCGGATTTGAACAGGAAAATGGGCTTTTTTGACCAAATTCATGGGCTTTGGTAACAAAAACCTGGTCTGAAACAAGTTTGAACCAACGTGAAATAAAAAAAGCCCTTATAAAAAATAAAGGCTTGAAAGAGGTTACAGAAAAAAGTGAATTTCAACCGGTTAATAGAAAATTTATAACGAGTTGCTTAGGCTCTGATACATTGTCTATTTAATAGATAGAACGTAAAAAGAAAGCCGAACGCAACAGGTTGCCTAAAATATTTTTTCTTTTTCTCAAAATATTTTGAAAAACACAACTTCTTTTGCCACATATTATGATATAATGTATTGAGCCTCAATAAATAATGCAACTTTATTTTTTTTCAGTTTTTTTTAAAAATCTTTTTTCCAATCTCGGATCTGTTACATCCGTTTTGAAAATTTTGTGAAGATATTCCTATGGTAGTAACCCTGCGACCGGATGGAGGCATCTCCTGAATAAAAGAAGATCCCTCTCTTCGTTCGGGATGACGCCCCCTCATTTCACTGCATTCCATTCGGGATAAACTCCAAACAGTCGCGAACGTCATGCCGACTGTAAGGAGGTATCATCAATATTAAGGAGAAGATCCCTCACTTCGTTCGGGATGACGTCAGGTTTAATGTCTTCAGAATGGTTCTGTGATCTATAAATTATATGTCTTTTGATTTTTTACCAGTTTAGGCGCCTCTTTCGGTTCGGTGCCGCGTGAAACGCGGCAGCCTGAGGAACGAAGGCAGAAGCGAAAGCAGCGCCGCTGCAGTTACGCTGCCCGCCGGCGGCAGAGGCAAAAACCTAACTTTTTAGCGTATAGGAATACCCGTAGTGTGTTTTTATTGTCAATGTAAAAAAACTATAAAGAATCGTCCGTCATCCGAATGAAGCGAAAGCGGAATGAGAAATCTCCCTGAAACAGGGAGATCCCTATCTTCGTTCGGGATGATCCCTCATCCCACTACGTTCCATTCGGGATAAACTCCAAACAATAGCGAACCT
>JBDHYK010000048.1:0-16680 GCA_039811305.1 Niabella sp. | reverse complement strand
AATGAATCAGATTGACAAGGTAGTACACTCCTGCAGCAAAAAGTGCACTGATGGGGATGGTGAGTACCCAGGCCCATATCAGGTTGACCGTAACACCCCAGCGCACCGCACTCAAACGTTTGGTGGCACCAACTCCCATGATGGCTCCGGTAAGGGTATGCGTAGTACTAACGGGGATGTGCATGGCCTCGGTGGCAAAAAGCGTGAGAGCGCCGGCAGTTTCCGCTGCTACTCCTTCAAATGGGGTTACTTTTGTAATCTTTGTACCCATTGTTTTCACTATTTTCCATCCGCCGCTCATGGTTCCTAACGCAATGGCAGAGTAACAGGCCAGTGGTATCCAATACACCATGTGATCTAAGTGATAGGTGTCCGGATCGTATGCAATTAATGCCGCCATGATGATGCCCATAACCTTTTGAGCGTCATTGCCCCCGTGCCCTACACTAAAAATAGCCGAAGAAACTAGCTGTAGTTTTTTAAACCATACATTGGAGCGGTGAACATTTAAAGAACTTAAAAAGAGCGAGCAGGTAGCCATTATAATTACGATGGCGGCTAACAATATGTACTTAAAATTATTAGCATAGAACAGCACCCTCAGGGTATAGGACTCGTAATGCGAGCGAAGCTTGTCCACATCTGTTTCCAGAAGAAAAAATAGTGCAACGAGCGTGAGGAGGATCAGTGCAACGGAAAAAGCCTTCACTTTCCAGGATTTTCTAAAGGAGTTCATAAACCAAACCGAGAAAAGAAAAGCAGCGATCATGCCTACTAAAGGAGCCAAAAAAATAAAGGATGCAATTTTTAATATGATGGGGGCATTGATTGCAGAAAGAGAATGGGAGTGGGCAATGGCGGCACCGGCAAAACCTCCTATCAGGGTGTGGGAAGATGAAGAGGGAATGCCCCGCCACCAGGTAAACAGGTTCCAGGCAATGGCGGCTACAATTCCTGAAAAAATTACATTCAGATCAATAAACTCTTCTTTAACAGTTTTGGCAATGGTATTGGCTACCCCATGATCCTTAAAAATAAAATAGGCCACAAAATTGAACATGGCGGCCCACAACACCGCTTGAAAAGGCGTTAGTACTTTTGTAGATACAATTGTGGCGATGGAATTGGCCGCATCATGAAAGCCATTGATATAATCGAATATTAATGCCAGAATGATGATAATAACAAGGTAGGTAAACATGGTTTTGTAGTCGGGGTTCTTTTAAAGTGGCGGCTTGTTGCTGGGAGCATTACTTCCAGCAAGCCGTATTTTTTGTTTATGCGTATTTTATGATGATGGACTCCATCACATTACCTACATCCTCACATTTGTCGGTAACCTTTTCCATTACCTGGTAGATGTCTCGTTTTTTTATTACATTTTTTGCATCCGGTTCGGTATCAAATAAACGTTCAATACTTAGGTCAAACACGTCATCTGCCTGGTTTTCAATGCTGTTTATTTTTACCAATGCTTCGGTGATGTTTCGAATATTTTTCATATCTCTCAATTCATAGGCAGCATTCCGAATTTGCGTAGTTCCCAGATCAATGAGCTCGGCCATTTTTTGCATACCGGTTTCATTTGGGGTAATTCGGTATAAAACTATTTTTTTAGCAGCCGAATACACATAGTCCACCACATCGTCCAATGATGTGGCCATGGCGTGAATATCTTCCCGGTCAAAAGGCGTAATGAAATTTCTTCCCAACTCGGTGAACACGCGGTGCGTTTGCTCGTCGTTGTCATGCTCAATATCTGTAATGGCCTGAGAAAGTACGCCCCGCCTGGTAAAATCGGGTTCTGCTACTAATTGTTTAAACAAAGAACCGGCCTTACCTACGTTGTCAGCTATTTTTTCAAATAGTTCGAAAAATACCGTGCTGGTTGGTGTAAAAATTTTCAGAAAAGAATTGAATCCCATAATTGTGCTTTTAAAAAAGCAAAGGTATTCCTTCTTATAATTGCTAAACTATCGGCAGCGAAAGTTAATAATTCCTTAATATGAGGCTGTTTTTTACAAATTTACCGCAGAAGAACTGGAAAAATTGGTTTGGTTCTCAGTCATTTATCTTCTAAGTAGGTCAAAGAAATTCGCATGATTTTAAAAATGAGTTCTCGTTGTTGGGTGTAGAGATTATAAACAGCATCCTGGCTGAGCACGCCACAGTTCCTGTTTTTCAGCAATCCTTTATCAGAGGCTTCTACATCCTTTATCCACTGTGGGCTGGAGTAATAAGACATCAGATTTTTAAATTCTGGATAGTATTTTTCCCATGCCTCTGCCAGAGCGTCTAATTTTTCTGTAAGAGCCGTTCCTTTGTTTAAAAACTCTTCCAGCGTTTTGATATTTTCAATTTCAGGGTTCATTTTGTTTTCTTTTAGAAAATATCTTCTCCTGCCTCTCGTTTGTACGACTTTATAAACAGGGCTCCCAGGTTCTTATACGGGGGCACATAATCCTCTAACCCCGTTATATTTGCGGCAGCCCGAAATTCTTTCCAGAACGGAATCCAGTCTATATTTTGCCGGTTCCTCAGTTTTTCGGTGAGTAGTAAAATAAACGGACGATTGATATCGCGCTTGCCAATTTGCTTGCTGGAGATAATATGGGCGTCGCTGGATTTTTTTAAGATAGAATCAATCAATATATAACCTCCGCAGGTACCCATAAACACAATTTTTGAGGTTGGCGACATATAACCGATGCTGGTAGGCGCATGGTAGCTGTGCCCTCTGTGAAACGTGATGGTGGGTTGAAGGTTTTTGTCCATGAGGTATTGCTCCATCGCGTTCTGGGCCACGTAATCCTCATCGCTTTCGTTGGGAAGCGGGCGGTTGGCGTAAATATATACGGGTGCCCCTTTGATGGTTTTGGCTACCACCCAGTATTTATTGCTTTGGTCAATTGTCCAGTTGGCGCTATTAAACATTCTTAAAAAAATATCAAAGTCTAATTTACCGTCATCGTCGCCATAAAAAAACATCTGTGTAATAATTTCGCCTTTTTCGTTCGTAAGGCTATTAAAAGAAACGCTGTACACTGGTGGTATTTTTAGCTCTTTACTCAGGTCAATTTTGTTGGAAGGATCTGCCGAAAGAAAGAGTTTGTAAAGAATATTGTACATGGCCATTCCGCGGGTGTTCTGGTTGTTTTTGTTGCGGTCGTAGTTGTTTTTTATGTTGGCCAGCATTTGTTTTGCCAGGTCGGGCATGGTTTCGTAAATACTGGCGTAGGAATCTGCTACATCCACACCGTCTTCCAGGCCCCGGGTGTTTTCCAGCCCACTTACAAAAGTGGTCATCAGGTTGCGCGCATCCTCCATTTTGGGGAAGCTGGCAAAAAATGTTTTTAATGTATTGTAGGATGCGGCCTGGCTAATGAATTTGCGATAATGATCAAAGGATAAGCTGAGCAGTAACTGATCGCCCCGGTTGTTGGCTTTTTGCATCATCAGCGGAAACACGCCTCTTACATAGCTGCTGGTATAAATAAGTCCATCGCTCATAACGGCTAAATAGAAAAGTTCCTGCGCTGTAAGGGATTGAAGTACGGCAAATCTTACCCCATCTGGTTTTTCGTGCAGGGAGTTTATTTCAGTTACAAACTCGTCTCTTGCTTTTGTTCCTAACCGGTTCGTCAGTTCTCTGAAGCCGATAGCCGTGTCGCCCTGAATCGCACGTTTTGAATAATCCAACTGGGTTTGAACCAACAGTCGGTAGTATTTTAATCGGTCGTCTTTAATAGCGTCTAATTCGGCAGTGGTAATTTTCCCTTTTACTAAATTGTCAATAAAAGGAAAGTAAACCTGACCGCTTTTCAACTCCGACAAGGACACTACCGTTTTAATAAAATCATCATCCTTAATATTTTTTATACGTCGGCCTAATTTGCCTTCGGATTGTGCATAGGTATATAATTGCTCGGGGTAACGTCTTCCTAAATCCTTTATCAGGCTGTCGGTATGGCGCAGATCGGTGTATTGTGTAAGATATTGAAACGTTTTTTCGGGGTATAGAGCGCTGTATTTTATTAATAGCAGGTCTTTTACCTCACCATAACTGGGGTTTTCTTCAAAAACCCGAGGTAGTGTAGCGGCATATACAATATCGTAAGGAAATAGATTGAGGTAAGGCATTAAAGAGCCTTTTTCGTTGTTTACTTCAATTAGTTTTTTATATAAGGCTATAATTTGAGCAAAGTGGCTCACATACACTTCTTTTTTGCGCCATCCGGTGCGCATGTATCGTAGCACATCGGCCATGCCAATAAGGTAGCCAATTCTTACGCGGGGTTCAATTTGGGTGTCCGTTTCTAACCAGTATTGCATCCAATCTACCTTATTGATGATGGCATCTGTAACAATTGGGGCTATATCTTCATGATATTCAATACTAAATTGTTTGTCGGCCCTGCCATCGCTGGCCAAAAGATTTTTTTGTTCGTTATCAATAGCATCATGAAACAACTGCCTGTTGATAGGAACTTTGTACTCGGGTACGGTTTGGCGGGTTCCCTGGGCCTGAATTGCGGTGGTACTTGCAAATAAGATGATTCCAACAAATAATGCCTTTCTGATCATGTCCTGTGATTAAATAGGTGTGCAAAACTAACGTATTTGGGCAAAAAGGGTTGTTTCAATACGTTTCTTTAACATTTTTGATACTAAGACGCTCCAAATTAGCCCCCGGTTTCGCCGGTTTCAATTTTGTAGGCTTTTATAAAAATAGCGCCTAAGTTTTTGTAGGGAGGAATATAGTCTTCAAACCCTGCCACATTGGCTCTTTGTTTAAATTCTTTCCAAAAGGGGATCCAGTCTATGTCTTTTCCGGTTCTGAGCTTTTCTGTAAGTAAAAGAAAAAATGGTTTGTTGATGGAGGTTCGTCCAATTTGCTTGGATGCAATGATATGGGCATCGTCTGATTTGTGCAATACCGAATCAATGAGGTTGAACCCGCCGCAGGAGCCTAAAAACACTAATTTAGAACTGGGCGCCATATAACTAATTGTAGCCGGTGCGTAATAACTATGCCCCCGATGAATGGTAATGGTAGGGTATAAATTGTTCTCTTCCAGGTAGATCCCTAAGGCGCGTTGAGCCGCATCGTCTAATCCCTTGGTTTCGTCTAAGGCTCTGTTGGCATAAATGGTTACGGGGTTACCCTTGGCCGATCGGATGACTACCCATTGTTTATTTCGATTGTCTATTTTCCAGTTGGCACTATTAAACATATTTACAAATCCATTAAAAATATTTCGTCCGTCCTGATCGCCGTAAAAAAACACCTGGGAAATGATTTCGCCTTTGCTATTGGCTAATGCGGAGTGGGGGATGGTATAAACGGGAGGAATCCCCAGCTCCCGGGTCAGATCCACATTTTGAGATGGATCGGCAGAAAGAAACAAATTGTAAAGTATGTTATAAATGGCAATTCCTCGCTTACTGGATTGATTTTTCACGCGTTCCAGATTGGTTTTCACATCTTCCAGCATGGTTGCAGCCAGCTTAGGCAGCGTTTCGTAAATGCTGGCGTAGGAGTCTGCCACATCTACCCCATCTTCTAAGCCCGATACTTTTTCCAGACCACTTACAAAAGAACGCATCAAATTACCGGCGTCTTCTTTATTACCAAAACTGGCTAAGAAGCTTTTCAAGGTATTATAGGCTGCCGCCTGACTGATAAACCTTCGATAAAAATCGAAGTTCAAACTTTTTAAAAGCGCATCGCCTTTGTTGCCGGCTTTGCGCATCATTAACGGATAAACGCCCGAGGTGTAGCTGCTGGTATATATTTGTCCATGCGATAATACCGCAATATAGTACAACTCTTCGGCAGTTAAGGGTTGCAAACAGCTAAACCGAACGGATGCGGACGAATTATGTAAGCCATTGATCTTTGCCACAAACTCGTCTTTGGCTTTTTGCTCTAATCGGGAAGTTAAAAGTTTAAAGCCAATTGCGGTATCTCCATTTAGTGCTCTGGCCGTATAATCTATCTGGGTTTTTACCAGAAGACGAAAATATTTTGTCGGATCGTTTTTTGCCGCATCTACCTCTTTGGTACTGAGCTTCCCGTGCACAATATTGTCTAAAAATGGGATATAAATTTGACCACCTTTGTTTTCATTTCTTGCCAGCGCTACAATAGTGGTAATCAATGAATCGTCCTGGATATTCTGGATCCTGGCGCTTAAACGGTTATTAGCTTGCGCAAAGTCATAAATAGACTGGGGGGCCCGGGGTGCCACTACCCGAATAATGCTATCCGCAAAATGGGCGTCTGGAAAGTCTTTTAGTAATGCCAGGGTACGTTCTGGAAAGCGCTGGCTCACTTTTAGTACCATTATTTTTTTAACATCATCAAAAAATGGATTTTCTTTAAAAATTTTTGGGAGTAATGCCGTGTTGGCTACATCAAAAGGCATGTGTTCGATAATAGGAACCAAGGTTTGATGTTGTTTATCAGCCTGCACGGCTTGTCTGAATGAAGAAATAATCTGTGGCAGGTAGGCGGCGTTCACCAGATCCTGCTTCCAGCCTTTCCGAACGAATTTCAGTATTTCAGCCAACCCTGTGAGATAATGTGCTTTCAGCCTGCCATCCATCCGGGGGTCGCTCTCAATTTCATATTGTGCCCAATCTACTTTTTTGATGGCCGCATCCGTTACTGCTTCGTTGATGCGTAAATCTTCCGAAACCCTAAGTAGCGAATCTGGTCTTCCATCGCTTGCCAACAAACTTTGCTGCTCTTTGTTGATGTTTTCATGCAGCGCCCACCGGTTGATGGCAGGCGTGTAAGCGGGAATTACATCGGATGAAGCCCGGTTGGTTACAGCGGGGGCTTCTTTTTTCTTTCTTTTAAACCATCGTTGTGCATCGGCTTGCTGGCTAAAAAACAAGGCAATCAATAATAATAAAACGGTAACAATTTTAAGTCTTAAAAGTATCTTCATATCCTTCGGGTATGGTACAAAAAATCGGTGCCCAATTGGCTTTTGTTGTTAATAGCAATAATCAGGCCGTAAACACTTTTGAAGCGGAGTAGCCTTATTGCGTAATAAAAGTAATCAATTACAGGCTATTGGCAGCAAAACACTCAAAATTTACTATCAGAACTAATGCGACAATAGGTTAACAGAAGAGAAGTTATAAGCCCAAAGGGCTCATATTTCGCAATCTTTGAAATTACCAGTAGGTTTGCTGGTAAAATAGTAATAACCATGTCTCAAAAGCCAATAAAAGTACTGATTGCAGATGACGAACCCGATATTTTGGAAGTGCTATCGTACCATCTTTCCAGCCAGGGCTACGAAGTGGTTACAGCCTCCAACGGCAGTGAAGCCATTGCCCTTGCCATTGAGAGCCGCCCGCATTTAGTCATTCTCGATATGATGATGCCTCGGAAAAACGGAGTAGAAGTATGCAGGTTTTTAAGAAGTCAGCCCGGGTTTAAAGATACCCTCATCATGATCCTGACTGCTGTCAGCGACGAGGGTACACAAATACGAGGTTTGGAAAGTGGCGCCGATGATTATGTAACCAAGCCCGTGAGCCCCCGGGTATTGCTAAGCAGGGTGCATGCTTTGTTACGCAGGGTGCATAAAGAAACTCAGGGGGTTATTGTGGCAGGAACCCTCACCATTAGTCCCGAAAAGCATTTGGTTGCCATTAATAATAAAGAAATCAATTTAGCAAAAAAAGAGTTCGAACTGCTGCATTTTCTGGCAAAAAAACCCGGGAGAGTATTTTTACGCAATGAGATTCTGGAAACGATATGGGGTAAAGACGTGATTGTGGGCGACCGAACGATTGATGTACACATTCGTAAAATACGGCAGAAATTAAACCTGGATTGCATCACCACTGTAAAAGGTGTTGGGTATAAATTCGAGTATTTATAATGCCTTTCAGTTCAAGTTCGTATCTTACCGCTTTATAATCAACGACATGTTTGATCCCAAGAACCTATCACCTCGGCAGCTATCTTTTTATACGGCACTTGTATTGGCTGTACCGGTCAGCCTGATAATGTACATCGTAGAACAACGGTGGATGCTGGCTTTGGGCATCTTTGTTGGTTTACTGGTGACCGCCTACCTGATTATTTTGGTAGTATTAGAACGATTTATTTATCGAAAAATAAAACTAATCTACAAATTCATACATAAAACAAAAATTACCCGTCGGGAAGAAACTTTTTTTAAATATGTTTTGCCGCCAAAAAGCATTGCCGAAGTAACCGACGATGTGCAGGCCTGGGCTGAAGAGAGCCAGGAACAGATGGAGCAACTAAGAGCTCAGGAAACCTACAGAAAGGAGTTTTTACAGAATCTTTCCCACGAATTTAAGACTCCCATTTTTGCCATACAGAGCTATGTAGAAGCCCTGTTGGATGGGGGTTTGGAGGATTCAAAAGTCAACCGCCGGTTTCTGGAAAAAACATCAGGGCAGGTGCAACGGCTCACCAACCTGCTCGGGGGTCTGGACGAAATATCAAAATTAGAGCGCGGCGAACTCAGGCTTGAGAAAACGAGTTTTGTAATTCAGGATGTAGTTCGAGATGCTTTTGAAAGCCTTGCGTTACTGGCAGAAGAAAAAAACGTTCGATTCGCAATCAAAAGAGGTTGCGAAACGCCAATAAATGTATATGCCGATAAAGAAAAAATCAGCCAGGTATTATTGAATTTGTTTAACAATTCGATAAAGTATAGTAAAGTAAACGGAAACGTTAAAGTAAGTAGTTATAAAACCGACAATGAGCGAGTTTTGATCGAAATCAGCGATGAGGGGATTGGGATACCTCAGGAACACCTTCCGAGAATTTTTGAACGTTTTTATCGAACCGAAGAAGGCCGTGGCATGGATGCTGCAGGCAGTGGGCTGGGTTTGTCTATCTGCAAACACATAATTGAAGCTCACGGACAAACCATACATATCCGAAGTGGCAGAAATTTGGGCACAACCGTTGGCTTTACTTTGGATAGTAAAAAAGAGCCTTCTCACTGAAAAACACCTGAAACTGAACCGTTTTTTAATCTATTTTTTTTCTACACGATCTGCGGTGTACTTCATCTGCGTTATCAGCGGGAGAAAATATTCCCGCAGAATACGCTGATATTCCCGCAGAGGGTGCAGAATCTTTCCATCAAACATTTACTTTTTCTACACGATCTGCGGTGTACTTCATCTGCGTTATTAGCGGGAGAAAATATTCCCGCAGAATACGTTGATATTCCCGCAGAGTACGCTGATATTCCCGCAGAGGGCGCAGATTTTCCCGCAGAGCACGCAGAATCTTTCCATCAAACACTTTCTTTTTCTACAGGATCTGCGGTGTACTTCATCTGCGTTATTAGCGGGAGAAAATATTCCCGCAGAATACGCTGATTTTCCCGCAGAGGGCGCAGAATCTTTCCATCAAACATTTACTTTTCTACACGATCTGCGGTGCACTTCATCTGCGTTATCAGCGGGAGAAAATATTCCCACAGCGTACGCTGATATTTTCGCAGAGGGCGCAGAATCTTTCCATCAAACATTTACTTTTTCCACAGGATCTGCGGTGTACTTCATCTGCGTTATCAGCGGGAGAAAATATTCCCACAGCGTACGCTGATATTTTCGCAGAGAGCGCAGAATCTTTCCATCAAACACTTTCTTTTTCTACAGGATCTGCGGTGTACTTCATCTGCGTTATCAGCGGGAGAAAATATTCCCGCAGAATACGCTGATATTTTCGCAGAGGGCGCAGAATCTTTCTATCAAACATTTACTTTTTCTACACGATCTGCGGTGTACTTCATCTGCGTTATCAGCGGGAGAAAATATTCCTGCAGAATACGCTGATATTTTCACAGCATGGCTTTCTGAAATTAGCCGATTTCTATTTTAGCCAAAACGATACTCTATAGATTATAAAATAGATTTTTGCAACCAAACCGAAAACGATTTTTTGCCTTTAAAACGAATTGTATGGCAGATAGTGGATTGAAAACAAAGAGACTTAAAGAAAACGCAAGGCTTTAGCAAACAACATCGGCAGACGGATTATGGGTTGAACAAAAAAATAGGAGCTACCCGCCCGGCATTCTTGAAGAGTAATACAGAAGCTACACCCGGACTTAGGGTTTTACAATGTATTTGCCACCAGCAAAGGAGAGTTGCAAACGTTGTGGGCTTGCCTTATCGGGTAGAATATCAAAGCCCATCAGGTATTTACAGAACGCCTCGATTACTAAGGCTGTGTTCAAAGGGGTAGAATACCAATAGGCGAGTTCGTGTACGGAGGACGAAAACAAAGGCCCTGATCTCCAATAAACGAGATGGGTTCCTGTTCTGGATTTTTTTTGTGTTTTTGCCCTGCTTAAAAGAAAATTCACAGATTTTTCGATGGCATTCTGGTAACAATCTTGTTTACTCGCTTTTTTTGCCCGGTCGGCACCTATATTAAGCAGTGC
Source organism: Niabella sp. (assembly GCA_039811305.1). Classification (GTDB taxonomy): domain Bacteria; phylum Bacteroidota; class Bacteroidia; order Chitinophagales; family Chitinophagaceae; genus Niabella. The sequence continues at coordinate 6,220 of JBDHYK010000048.1, read as the reverse complement.
ATTTAGGCCAAGTGCAGTGGAGGTTTCAAAACTGATACCATCAAATGGAGGGAAGGCTCCGGCAAAGCCCGGCGATTCTTTTTGCAATCCCTGGTGCATCTGAAGTAGTTCTTCCAGCAGAACGAATAAGGCGCTATCCAATTCCGGATCAGTAATTTTGCCCATTCGTACCGCCCTGCTTAATGCAAATGGGAACCATAACTTTTCGGGGTAGTAGATATTCATCTTTTTCCAAGTTCCGGTATAAGCAGTGCCAGCCAGCAGTTTTACAATATCACGGTACACTGGTTCCGATTGAAGATTTGCCAGCGATAACGCATACAATGCATTTGCATTTACTACCAAATCTACGTTATTGGTCTTTAGCGGGATGATTCCCTCTTCAGGAAACGAAAAAACCGGAAGATCCTCGTTTTTATGCCAGGTGAGGCAGGCGCCTGTTTCCTGGTCAATTATTGAATTACGCGGATCCCTTTTGTCTCTATTCAGATCTCTGTGGCGGCTAATTTCCCACAACGGTAGCAGATCCACCTCTGGTATCAAACTGTCCTTTTGGGCCAACAGTTTTAAAGCTGTGGCCAATGAGGTATCATCGGTATCTGTGGGAATATTGAACATGGCTATTGCCCCCGTTTTGTTTATTTTGGGGGTGTATATTTCATTAATCCACTCCATTATGATTTCTGATCCATGAAATCCTTTAAGTTCCCATAGTCCGGTCAAATCAAAAAATCTTTTTCTTATGGTGAGAAGGCGTACTGGAATATTTTCCGGTGCAACAAATGAAAAGGGATATTGAGATGATTTTTTTAATTCCCAAAAACTGTAACGATTCTCTCTTTTGTATTTTTCAATGGCATTAAAAACGTTTCTGTTCATTTTTTCAAGAAACCGCTTTTCATTGGGTAGTAATTGGTCATCGAGCAAGGCGAGGCTATGGGCTGTAGATGCAGTAACAAACAAATTGTAATCGCAATTCATAAAAAGGGGTTGTAGTGCCGGGATACCTGTTTTTGGCGAAAAGCTTACAAAACTGGGCCAGTTTCCATTTAAGTGCCTGCCAGGTACAAGGAAGTTCCCCAAAAAACTCCTTAGATAATTTACACCATATTGAAAGGGTTTGCCCGAATAGCTAAAATCATGTGGCTGAATCCGATACTTTTTATCTTCTACCTGCCGGCTTTTTATATACAGAAGCCCGCCTGTAATTGCGCTATTCAGTAAAAAATTTGTGGTTCTAAGTGCTAAAATATCGGTTGAAGAGGGGTGAATATTTGTATCTGGCTGAATTACTGTGTCTTCTGCATTAGATACTATTTCTTTTTCGGGTAACACAAAAAGGATGCGAGAATCATGCTTAACTTCTTGTGTATCAATGGTTATTTGTTTTTTTGATAAGGTTGGAACTGTGGGAATATTACTTTTTATTCCTTCTATGTCCGAAAACCCGATCGTACCCGATAAAGTGCCAGGTTGTGCTGTTGTATCATTACCTGCAGCAGGGAGCAAGCACAAAAAACAGAGACTTATCGGGAAGATTTTCGTCATTTTGTTTAGAGTTTGCAGTTAGTAGAACCGTCTCAGAATCAGTAAGTCGTTCGTTTTCTTATTGTTTGCACCGTTGCGATAATCAAAGTCGAAAAAAACAGCGAAATTCCCTATCAAACAGCGAACTAATTTCTTACCAAAGTTAAAAAAAAAGTCCCTAAATTTGGTTATAAATGGGTGGGTGATAAATATGACAGGCAATTTTTTTTAAGGTTGCGATAGTAATCGTATTTTTAATTATCATTGGCTTTTCACCACGCCGGATACGCAATTTTTAAAATATCGTGCGCCTTTCTAAATCAACAAAAAGTAAAAAAATGAAAAAGAACATCCTGTTGACGTGTTTGCTGGTGACCATTACTGGGCTTGCAAATTCTCAAAAATGCGGCTACTACTATTTTCAGAATAATAAGACCATTACTATGGGTATGTATAGTGGAAAAAAAGGAAATCTTAACGGCAAGGTAGTGTATAAAATATCGGGAGTTACAAAAAATGGGACTACTACTACCAGTACCATTGAAGCGGATGTGTTTGATAAAAAAGGAAAATCTATAAGCAGTTCATCAGGGAAAGTGAAATGTAATAATGGCCAGTTATCAATAGATATGAAATTGTTAATGCCCCCCGGACAGGGTGGCCAGTTTCAAGATGCGAAAGCCACTGCAAAAGGATCTGATTTGGAATATCCGGTTGCTTTAAACACAGGGCAAAAACTGGCTGATGGCTCTTTTGATCTGGATATTGTGATGGAATCCGGAATACCTGCAAAACTGAAAATGGACATTACTAACCGTCAGGTGCTGGCTAAGGAATCTGTTACTACGCCTGCGGGTTCCTGGGAGGCGTTCAAAATCAGCTACAACGCAAAGATGGTGATTGAAATGGGCTTTGCTATTCCAATGAAAATGGAAGTTACAGAATGGTTTGTGCCCAATTTTGGCGTAGTGAGAAGCGAGCACAAGTCCGGTAAAACCGAGATTCTCTCCATAGAGTAAACAGGCTCTTATGTGCCAACAGAGCTACTTTGTCAGAGCAACTCTTCCATACCTCAGTTTGAAAAAAATCATGATTAGCGACATAGCTAATACTACCACGTTGGTTAGCACGATCACCATGTCATTTTTCAAAGCACCATACACGATCCACATCACTTCGTTTGTGGCGGCAATAAGAAACATATTTAAAGAAATATCTTTTGCTGATTTTTCTTTGTAAGTTTTAATCACCTGTGGCAAAAAAGTAAGCGTGGTAATAAAACCAGCAGAATAACCCAATACATCAACTCCTGTCATTGTTAAAATTTAGAGTAGGTGAAATAATGAAAGCGCAAATTTAGGATTCCTGGGGCTGCAACGACTGTTTTATTGTTTCAATTTTTTAGATCATTATAATTCTAACCGGCCACTGTTCATAAATATTTACTTTCGCACAATGTCAGAAGAAGTTCCATTGAAACGAAGTTACATATTGGGGGCTCTTATGATGACGATGATGCTGGCTGCTATGGACAGTACGATCGTCTCCACAGTAATCCCGCAAATCGTTTCAGATCTGGGAGGGTTTAAGAAGTTTTCCTGGGTTTTTTCCATTTATTTATTAGCGCAAACTGTAACCATACCCGTATATGGAAAACTGGCTGATATTTTTGGCAGAAAAAAAATACTGCTGGTGGGTATTTTTATTTTTTTGATTGGTTCCGCAGCAAGTGCCGCCTCCTGGGATATTGCATCGCTGATTATTTTTCGCGGAATACAAGGCCTGGGAGCAGGCAGTATTATGGCATCGGTGAATACGATTGCCGGCGATATTTATACCGTTGAAGAGCGCGCAAAAGTACAGGGGTTGTTGTCCAGTATCTGGGGCATCAGTGCCATTCTTGGCCCCGCTATTGGTGGTGCATTGGCTGAGTATGTCAACTGGCGGTGGATTTTTATTATTAATTTGCCGATAGGAATTCTTAGTATGGTGTTTCTGATCCTTTTCTTTAAAGAGAAGCTCCATTCCCAAAAAACTAAAATTGACTATCGCGGAGCGTTGTTGATATTGCTTACGGTCGGATTGCTGATTATCTATCTGCTGGAGGGGGGGCAAAGCTGGCCCTGGGTCAGCGCCGAAAGTTTTGTTTTGATCGCGCTAATTGTGCTGCTGGTTTTCCTAACGCTTCGATCGGAGAAAAATGCCACAGAGCCCATTTTGCCACCCTGGATATGGAAGGACAAAACCCTCAGCTATACCAGCCTGGCGATGGTTTTTATGGGCATTGTGATGATGGGCCCCGAAACCTTTTTACCAACTTTTTCACAGGCTTCCCTTGGGTTGGGGATTATTGTGTCTGGTTTTGTGCTGGCCAGCATGAGTATTGGCTGGCCGGTAGCATCTGCTCTTTCGGGCAAACTGTATTTAAATATCGGATTTAGAAACACTTCGCTTATCGGCACCGTTCTTATCCTGGTAGCTTGTGCAGGGTTTACGCTTATCCCCTGGCCACAACCAGTTTTTTGGGTTGTTTTTGACCAAGTGCTGTTAGGGGCTGGTTTTGGCCTATTAAGTACCGCTTCGCTGGTAGGTATCCAGAGCAGGGTGTACTGGGGGCAACGCGGCGTGGTTACCGGCCTGATTATTTTTTGTAGAAACCTGGGGCAAAGCCTTGGTGCTGCTGTATTTGGCGCTATTTTTAATAACTCTTTTCAAATGCAAATGAAAAATGCGCCTGTAGAATTTGCCGAGAACACTGCAGATATACTGCACGTGTTAAAAAGCAGTGAAATTACCACAGCCAAAAAACTTTTTTTGGAAAAAGCGTTTAGTAATGCTACGGTGCATATATATATCGGGTTGACTCTGTTTGCTCTATTTACGTTTTTAGCCATTTACAAAGTGCCCAAAAAAGGAAATTTTTAGAAGCACTTTTTTTAAAGAGAGCCTTTGTTTTGATACTTTTTCGAAGTCAAAAGCATATTTAGACTTTTACGCCAGCTACCTGTAGCATAAAATTGTGCAACTCAAAATTCTTCACAAAGGGTTTTAGTGTTTCGCTGCCCGGACCGTACATGGCCAGTTCCACATGGTCCCCGGAGTGGTCCATACTGCCCCAGCCGATAGAGGTGTATTTTTTTTGAATTTCGGCCAATACTTTGAATGGTAGTTTATATGAATTGTAAACACCCGACTCGTCTAATTTTTCATAATGCGACAAAATTTCTCTCGCCTCGGTCTCTTTGATGGCGTATCCCTGGGCGGCTTCAATGCGTTCGATCACCTGGCTGGTACTAAAATTCCGATTGATTCCCATCAATACCCAATCGTTCGTATGCTTGAACCGGAACAGCCTTTCAAAATTTTTGTCGGCTTCCTTTCCATAAAACAAACCGGGGTTGGCATTGCCGTGATCCGTTGTAACAATCACCAGGGTTTCTTTATCGGTTTTGGCAAAGTCTATGGCCACTTTCACGGCGTCGTCAAAAGCAATTTGGTCATAGAGTAATGCTCCGGCATCGTTGGCATGTGCTGCCCAATCTACTTTCCCTCCCTCAATCTGCATCACAAAACCATTTTTATTTTTACTCAATTGCTCAATGGCAATTTTGGCCATTTCAGCAAGTGTGGGTGTTTGAAACTTCAGGTCGTCATCGTGTTCCCGATCCAGAGCATAGGGCAGGGCCGACGGATAAAAAACGCCTAAAACTGGTTTCTGATTGTTTTTGCCAATAGCGAGCAATTCATTTCGGGAACGCACCACAGCAGTTCCGGCCTTGGAAAATTCGCCAAAAAGATCTCGTTTGTCTTTTCTTTTTTCAGGCTGAAAGATCTCGGTTCCCCCTCCCAGCATCACATCAAATTTTAGTTTCAGATAGTCAGAAGCGATATCCTCCATATTACCTCGTTTGCCCGAATTGATACAAAAGCCTGCCGGTGTGGCATGCGTAATGGGCACCGAGGTTACACAACCCACCGATTTGCCAGCTGCCTTAAATTTTTGAAGAATAGGGATATTAAAACTTCCGTCTTCATTTACATTTAAAGAACCATTTTTTACACGAACCCCACCTCCCCAGGAAGAGCTTGCTGCAGCAGAGTCTGTTACTAAAGAGCTGGCAGATGCGGTGTCCATTAAGGCCCTGTGCACCATATTGTCGTGGTATAATTGCACCCAATGGCTATTGCGCCCCTCTTTTTGTTGTAAAAGCAGGTTGGCCATGGTTAAAGTGCCATTGCTCATGCCATCGCTCACCAGGAAAATAATATTTTTGGCCGAACCTTGTGCATGCCGCTGATTGATGAGGGTGCCAGAACCCGCTTTTGCTGTATTGAACAAACCGGCGCCAATAAAAGCTAAAGAGGATTGCTTTAAAAATGACCTTCTTTCCATACGAACTGTGTTTGAGATGATTTATTTGAATAAAGTTGAAATAACAGGGATTTAGTTTTTTTAACAAAAGCGGGGATAGGGACAATAGAGCGAAAGAAAAACCAGTTGCAGTAAATTGTATTTTGTGCTTGTATAGAACTGTTCCGTATATCTTTTTTTGCTATCAATATCATTAGCAAGCTATTAAACCCTATTTTTGAAGTAGCAAAGGTACAGATTTCACATTATTTTATTTATGGTGCAACTGAGCGAAAAGGGAATTTCATATAAAGCGGCTGTTTTTATGCTGATCGCTTTTGC